>NZ_JCAFYN010000065.1:0-16602 GCF_059374735.1 Enterococcus sp. GPZ-007
GTTCCACCCTCTTCAAGTGTCGGAAGAAAATCAGAAGTGATCTTATCATCCACTGATTTATTAAGTGGTGTTAATGCATTTTCAAAAGCGGATAACCAGAGAACGTCAAGACAAACAACATCATGAGCCGCCGATTTTGATTTCACCTCTGTCGAAACTTTGTCATACATTCCAGAATAAGGGACTGAATCGACCACTACCTTATAGCCTGTTTCCTTTTTGAAAGCATCAGCAGTACTATTAGCAATCTTCTCAGCCGGACTTCCACTTTCTACAAGTACTGTAATTGTCTTGTTCTTTCCAGCTTCTTTACTTTCAGAGCGATTTCCACAAGCAGAAAGTACTAATGTGCTTACCAGTGTCAAAGCTGCTAAAGCAAACACGCCAAATCTCTTTTTATTCTTTTTCATTTTTCCACTACCTTTCTTTTCCACCATTTAAAAATTAAATGTAATTGACCATCAATTAATCCTGCAACACACTCAAACCTAATCTTAGCGGCTCTTTATAAACCGCTTTCATTACAAATCCATACACAGTGCTAAAAAGAAATCTAGTTAATCTTAATTGTTCTACTACCTCCTTTCCATCTTTGTAAGCTCTTTCTAACACCCTACGCCGTAAGTATAAAAGATGAAATTATCAATGTCAAACGTTTTCAAAAATATTTTCTTTAATTCGTCAAAATGGAATTAGAAATCAAAAAGGGGACAAACGAAATTTAGTTTAAAAAATAGCAGTTATCGATGTCATACTCTTTCTTAGCCAAAAAAAGTGTTTTAATATTGAAATTAAAATGACGCAGAACAATGAAAATATTTTCATAAATTGCTTGAAATTATCTATTCCACATTGTATGATAGCCGTATGATAACTAGACAGTAATTTACAAACGCTTCCACTCGAAGCAATACAGGCAATTGAGTTACGTAAACCATCCGGCAAAGAGAGGCTGCACAAATATGGACAAAGTGGGAATAAAGGCGATCGCAGAAAAAAGTGGTGTTTCCCTAACTACTGTTTCAAGATATTTTAATAAACCAGAGCTGCTATCACAAAAAACAAAAGATAAAATACAAGCAGTGATTCAAGAATTAAATTATAGTCAGGATAATGTTGCCAGAATACTAGTAACAGGAAAATCTAATCTTGTAGGCGTCATTTTCCCTCAGTTACACCTTAGCTTCTACACAGAATTGCTGAACCAGCTAATTCAGTTTGGAGAAGAAAAAGACTACAGTTTTATCGTTTATACCTCAAGAGATACGAAAGAAGAAGAACTAAATGTCATCGACATGTTAAAGTCCTATCGTGTAAAAGGGATTATTTTATTAAGTCATATTCTGGATTCAGAGGACATTGAAAAATTGGATGTTCCCATCATCTCAATTGAGCGTGCTGGCGGGGATTTTTGTCAAATCAATAACGATAATTATACTGGTGGCAAGCTTGCTGGAGAAAAATTGATGGCTGACGGATGTGAAGTATTGATCCATATTAATAATGGCTATTATGAGGATTGGCCTTCCTTCAAACGAATTGTGGGCTTTGAATTTTCAGTGAAGGATACGCTTCATGAAACAATCATTCGTGAAGAACTGACCGACCCATATTCTGAAGAAGCATCCACTACTATGTCTGCGGTTTTAGATAATTTACTTGAAAAATATCCAAATAAAAAAATGGGCGTTTTCTGCTCAAACGATGATATTGCAAATATGCTTCAAAGAGACTGCATTCGAAAAGGGATAAAAATACCAGAAGAGTTAGAAATAATCGGGTATGATAATTCCCCAGTATCTGACAACGCTATTTACCCCATCACATCAATAGACCAAAATATTCCATTGATGGCAGAAATAGCTGTGAATTCATTAGATACGTACATTCCTCACGAAAATGTGGTAGCTGCGAAACTGATAGAAAAGGGAACTACTCTTTAAACACGAAAATAGCCCAATCATCTATTGATATGCTACCCCTAACTAGGACAAAAAATAATTAAGTCCTAGTTAGGGGTAGCATATCAGATAAAGATGATTGAGCTGCATTATTATAATAGAGGTTAAATCACAATAGACTACCTAAATGTAAGTAACTTTCTTCACATTAAAAGTAATCAGCGTGAAGTCCCTAACAATCCTCTACCTGTTTTTTCATCAGTAATCAACACATTAATCAACTGTCCTGTTAAAGCTGCGTTGATTCCGCTTATCTTCTCATGTCCTCCTGAAACGCCAATACGACAGGGAATCTTTTTTAGCTTATCTAGATCAATTGATACTACTCGGTCATTCCAAGCACATTTCGCTACCTTTCCTGAATGGTCAATAAAATTGTAACAAATGTCTCCAGCAATCTTTTCTTCTGAATAGGCTGGGTCTTTGTGGATTTTTTCTGACAAATAGGCGTTAGTCAAGGTGGAATAGATTGGCGTTCCACCGATTCCAACGAGTGCTATATCAGCCTTTTCAGCTTCATCAAGAACCTTTTTTATGAACGACTGTTTCATTAATATTTTTTTTGCTTCAATATCGTCCAATGTGATCGGCGCATGCAGCTCTATCGAACGTCCACCTGATTTGAACGCCAGCAACTCACACACACGATTGGATTGGATCGTAAGATGTTCTGTGCCTAAGCCACCAACCAATGGTATGAATTTGACGTTTGGTAATTGGTGTTGCTTAGAATAGTTTTCAGCTGCTTCGTAAACAGTAGTTCCTGAAGAGACCGCAACGATATCCGTTGGCTTTAAAATCCTCGACAAATATCTAGCTGCAGCGATCCCAAGTACCTTTACTTGTGTACTTTGATCCGTCGATTCCACACAGACAACTTCTTCTAAGCCGTATTTTTCTTTTATTTGTTCTTCTAACTCTCTAAATGGGCCAGCGAACTGATCATTTATTGTGAACTCAATGATTCCTTCATTTCTGGCCTTGGCTAAAAATTTTGATACTAATGATCGACTAATGTTCATTTTTTTAGCGATTTCTTCTTGCGTTCTTTTCTGTTCATAATACAACGAGGCTATTTCAACTAGTAGCCTTTTATCATCAGATAGGGCCATTTGTTTCCCTCCTATTCGTGCTAAAAAGCCTTTATATTTCTGTGCCTCACCTAGCATTGGCCTTTCGATCCAATAAATACTCCGCTAATACATCCGTCAATGTGATACAGTTAATTATTTTGGAAGCAATCGTTGTATACAAAACTTCCTTCTTTTCATCCTCAAAACAAATAGCGCAAACTTTATCTATCTTCCGAATATCCTCTAAATTGATTCCAATAACATTTTTGTTGATTCGACAGCTCACTTCGTTTCCTTCAACATCAAAAAAGCGCGAGTTCACATCACCGATAACATGGGCTTCTGATAAATCAGTGATATCCTTTTGGTCAATGTACCCTATTTCAGTCATTGTATTGCTTTTCGAAAATGGGGAGGCAATACCCACTAAGGCAAAATCAACTTTTTTCCCATCTTCCAGTACATCTTTGACCGTTGCATTTTCAACTAGTCTATCCCTCATGTCTTTACTATCAACTAATGCTGGGACGTATAAGTACTTACATTTTGCCCGCATTTTTCTAGATAGATCATGGGCAATCTGATTTGAGTGAACCTCCACTTTATCAGACCCCATCCCACCAATTAGAGGAACGATCGTTGAATCAGGCTGATTCACATAAGGATATTCATCGACTAACCGTCGCAAAACACGCCCCCAAGATACTCCGATGCTATGAGCTTTCGCAATATCCTTTCGAAAAGCAGCAATGGCTGTTTGAACAATTAGTTTTTCAATTTCCTGTTTTTCTAAATAGCTAGTATCCAATACAGCCACTCGTTTGAGACCAAAAGCCTTTTGTAAGCTTAATTCCAATTGAACGGAGTACGCACTGGAACTGTTGATATTGATATCAACGATTCCTTTGACTCGGGCGTCAACTAAGTATTTTGAAACCAATTGTCTAGAGATACCTAGTTGCTTCGCGATATCCGATTGCTTCATCTCTTCTTTGTAATACATCGTTGCCACTCTGACTAAGTCGCGATCAGCCAAAATATCCATATGTTAACCTCCTATAAAAAACCTCCCTTTTTAATGAAGGGAGGTTTTTCGTTAAATAAACTCTATTTCATCCCCAACCTCAATTGTTGGAAATTCTCCAGGACTAACAATAATTGCCCCAGGTAAAATTTCTCCAACCTCATTACGGAAATAAATCGAAACATGTCCTAATTCATCAAAATTAGGATTCGCCTGAGACCCAACTTCTTCTATATTATACACTTTTTCTCCGACTTTTAATTTACCACCGACTTTAATTGAGTTTTTCGGTTGTTCTTCTACTTCGTGAATCACAGAGATATCCCTTAATTCAGGTGTTGCTTTGGGTCCAAATAGAATAATTAGTCTTTCTTCTTCAAAAGCTGGTACCATTGATCCAACCTCAACAATTTTTGTTTTTACCATTTCACATGCCTCCAATTTTTATCTATTAGTACATACCGAAGCTGGCAAAGTAAGCCAAAATAACCGCAGTAAAGCCTGTCAACATTCTGCTGTACAAAATAGCTGGTACTCCGACTTGAACCGTTTCAGGTTTTGCTTCACCTAACGACAGGCCTACCGGAATAAAGTCACAGCCCACATGCGCATTTATTGCAAATAGAGCAGGTAAGGCATACTGAACAGGAATCGAACCATTGGCGATTTGTGTACCAATCAATACACCGATTACTTGAGAGATGACGGCGCCTGGTCCTAAGATTGGCGATAAAATTGGAATACTACATATTAATGCTAATACAATCATACCTGGAAGTGATCCTGCTAGAGGGGAAAGCACTTTGGCGATCAAATCACCAATCCCTGTATAATTAATGATTCCGATCATCATACTGATAAACGCCATAAAGGGGATGATATTTTTCAGTAACATATCTACCGCGTCACGCCCAGATTGATAGAATACCCCCATCACACCACCGATACCTCGAGAAAAACGTACTAAAAAGCCATCCTTCTTCGCATTTTCCTTTGCATGCTCTTCCTTTGCTTTGGCATATTTATCTTCAAACTTCTCTTCCTGCTGCGGCGCACTTTCTTCAACAACGACTGTTGCTTCGGGAGCCTGTTGTTTGTCAGAAAGCTGAATACTTTCCGGTTTAACACCCGATACGAAAATATCCTCTGTAATATGTTTCGCTAATGGTCCCGATGGCGATGACGGTAAAATATCAACCGTTGGAATTCGTTTCATCGGATAAACACCAATTCTCGCTGTCCCACCACAATCAATGACCGCGCAAAGCATTTCATCTTCCGGTATTTGATTTTTGAAGCCATCCCAAGCTTCTGCTCCAGTAAGGTCCGCAATTCTCTGTGCAACTGGATGAATGCCCCCACCGGTTACTGAGACAACCTTATTTTTTTTATCTGATGGTGTTAATGTAAATCCCACACCCCAACCATTATTACCTGGTGCTACAAAAACTGTTTTATACATTTGCTTACCTCCTATTAGAGTTCCCATTTCGTTATTAAGCATTCACACGTTTTGACTCTTTTGCAATCAAGAATTTCGTTAGTCGTTCTGTCACAATTCCTCTAAATAAAATGACCACAACCCCTACCAAGAAGTAACGTACAGCTAAACTTGACTGACTATAGCCTGCTTTCATCACACCGTTCGCAATACCTAAATATACAAACAACTCACCAGCATTGGCATACGGGAATAATCCTGTTACAGGATGTAAAAACGAAACAACAGAATCATAAAACGCAGGTTTTTCTTCTTCATTAACGAACTTTCCAAATGTATAGGCCATAGGGTTCGTCAGCATCATTACGGATAAAATCGGCATAATGGAATATCTAAGAATCATATATTTTGAACAATAGCGGATTGCACGGTCCACACGATCTTGACCAATAAAGGCAATGACTGAATAAGTAAATGTCAATAGTACAATAAGCAACGGAACAATCCCCGTCATGAATCCCATAAACTGTTCCCCGCCAGCTTCAAACAAGCCGATAAAATTTTTCCCAAACCATTCGATATACTTCATTTGTGTTCCTCCTAATTATCGATTATCAGTAACCGTTTCCAACTTTCTGGAATAAACATTCGCAAGAGTATCTTCCACTTGAGTTAAGCGATCTTTTTTATCTTTTCGCTCAAAGAACCTTTTCAATGAAACACCTCGGTAACTGGTGTCTTCTTTAAAGCGAGCAAATACAGTAAATCCTCTGCATACATGGCAACTGACAATCCTTCCATCTGAATCAACAACTACCGCAACAATTGTTTTCAACAACTTCCCTTTTGAGACATCCGTATAAAACTCGTAGGAAGAATTCTCCTTGTACTCTTCTGTGATGCTAGCAATAAATTTCTGATAGTACTTCACTTGAATAATGCTTGTAAAGCTTTGCGTAATCATTAATAGGAAAAGAATTATCAATAGAACCTGCACACCATTACCCTCTTTTCTTAATAGGATAGGCACAGATAGAGCAGTGACTCTATCTGCGGCCTAAATCGTTTTCACTTTTAAGCAAAGGTCTCATCTTGCAGTTTACGTAGCTTGTAAACAGTGGTTGATTCGTCTAATTCAACATCGTCCATTGTTAAGAAGGCTCCATCTTTGATGTCTTTCTTCGCAACAGCTCCTGCAATTAGTCCGATTGGAATATTGGCGTTCTTCTTCATATCTTCGTGTGTTTCTAGTACTCCACGAACACAGAAGCCACCAATACCGTCAATTGTTTCACCAGCTTTGATATCTTTTTTAGCCACACAAACTGTTTCAGAAACCGGTGCTCCCATTGGAACGATTGCTGTATCTTGCTCTAAAACGGCACGAGCAATGGTGATCGGTGTTTCTAAAGAACATAGGTGGAACGGACGATATAAGATATGATGGTCGCGATCGCCTTTCTTCATCAGATAGTTCATTTCATGAGCAACGCCTTCATTTTGTCCTTTAACGATACAGAAAATCCCTGGTGCAATGCCGTCAACATATTCAACGACCCCAAACTTGCTTAAAATTCCGCCGTTTTCTTTTAAATCCAGATTTTTAACTGTGCCATCTAAATCGGCTGAGATACCATGCATTCCAACAACATCAGGAACAAAGCCCATCGCATTTGACAACAAGTTCATTTCTCCCATTGTTTTCGTGCCATCTTGGAATGAAGCTAAAATTTTCGGGCTCATTACTTGTGCTTTAGCTTTTTCAGCAGCTGTATCAGGATTCGCATGAACCATTAGTTTATTATTTTTCCCTTTACCAGCAACTAATACTTCCATCCCCATGCTTTTAGCAAATTCATACATTTGCATCGTTGCAGCTGGCTCGTCTCCGTCTGAACCCGTGTAAATCAAGTCCGTTGCATCATACATTTTTTTCATCAGTGGTCCAATGGTGATGTCGATTTCAACATTCAATAAGACTAGGTGCTTTTTAGCCATCAAGGATTCTAATGAGATTTGCGCGCCAGCCTCGGGAACACCCGTAGCATCAACAATAATTTCAACCTTGTCAGAATGAATGATATCTTTGAAGTTTTGACTAATCAAAATATCGACTTTTTGATCGGCGCTTGCATTGTAAGCATCAGCAGCACGATTAGCCGCGTCCAAATTAATATCACTAATCCCTGCAACGATCATCCCTGGAATTGTCGAAATTTGTGAAATCATTCCGAATCCCATTTGCCCTGCACCAATAACTCCAACTTTGATCGGAGCACCATTTTTTTCTCTCTCTAACAACTTTCCATATAACGTCATTTTGAACCCTCCATCATTTTTGTCATTTGCCAACGATATTGGCATATGTTTAGCAGTTCCCAGTATAGCATCCGAAAAGTGATTGTCAACGCTTACTAACAACATTTTCACATTTTATTGGCATATGTTTACATTTAGAACAAATGTTACAACTTGTATTATTTGTTTTTTCAGAACAAAATTAAATAACATTTTATAGTAGGTTTACCAATTGTCACAAAATTTTTAATGTTGTTTTTAGCCAACAAAAAAGAGACCAAGAAAAATTTTCTTAGTCTCTTTTTTACAGTTTTTTCTAGTGGCTGATTATTTAATAAACTCCAAAACATTTTTGTAGTCATTCATTACACTCAACATATCTGCTCTTTTTTCAGCAGTTGTTCTGTAGCCGTTCACTTCGCCAAAGCCATCCAAACCTGATAACAATGTATTCAAAACCAAATTGCTCGAAATATTCTTCATTGCACCATAAATAATTGCGATGTGAGGATTCGACTGTTTAAAAGCTTCAAGAAATTCTTTTTGTTCGATACTTAGACTGGCACTTGCAGTTGAATCCGGCTGATCCGCATTGAAATTCCACTTGATAATATCGATATCCTTCAAAACATTTTCTGGTATATCAAAAGGTTTCTCGGTTCTGACTAATACGGAGTAATTCAGTTCTTTGACAATCTCTAATATATTCTCAATGTTAAAAATTGTTTCAAGATTATCAAAAATGATGACCTCCGCGCCCTCTTCTCGTAAACGCTTTAGATTTTCTGGCTTTGCATCTGTAAAATCAATCGCAATTTTGACACGATGAGTCACGTTGTTTACTTTGCATACATCCTCGCTGCACACCGTAAAGATGGCATCCATTCCTAACTGGGAAACCTTTTTATCAACCAGCACAGCATTCTTGACTGCTTCTTCATCTTTCCAAAGCACCTGAGAATTTACACAATAAAACGGGGTCTGTAGTCTTCTTACTTTCATCACTCGATCATCCTTTCTTATGCATAAAACGGGTGAAAAAAATCACAAACATGCTCAAAAAAAATAATTCATTCGGCCGAAATGTCCTTTTCTTTAAGATGCTCCATCAATCTAATTTCGCATTATTCCACAAATATAAATGAATGTCAATGAGCATGTGATATATTGAACATTATAATTTTATATATACTTGAACCTTTAAAGCTCTTTTTTACAAAAAAGCATAGACTCTTCGTTGAGTAGAATTTCGTTCTTAAATGAATAGATCAGCCATCTCAATTTTAAAAAACGCCTATAAATAGCGTTACTAAGCGATTTAAAAATTTAAACAAATGCTTTTTACTAGCAGATGATTTCATTCTACCAGCCTTTTTCCTCCTCAATACTCATATTTCAAATGGATAATTTCCAAGTTTTTTTCTAGAATCAAGAAAAAATTCAAAATTATAGTTTACAAATTCACAAGTTAAAGGTATATTGTACTAGAACTATAAAAGTAAATTTTACCACAAAGGAGTTTTACAATGGCTAGTAATTTTGATTCAACAGAGTATTTGGAAAAAGTAGATGCATGGTGGCGAGCGGCGAATTATATCTCAGTGGCTCAAATGTATTTGAAGGACAATCCCTTATTAAGACGTCCAATTGAGAAAGATGATGTAAAGACTCATCCTATTGGACACTGGGGGACTATTTCTGGTCAGAATTTTTTATATGCCCATTTGAATCGTACAATTAACAAGTATGATCTAAACATGTTTTACATTGAAGGACCTGGTCACGGCGGACAAGTCATGGTGGCCAACTCTTACCTTGATGGCAGCTATACCGAAATTTATCCTGAAATCACCGAAGACGAAAATGGTCTGAAACAGCTGTGTAAAATGTTTTCTTTCCCAGGGGGAATCGCCTCTCACGCGGCTCCGGAAACTCCTGGATCAATCCATGAAGGTGGCGAACTGGGTTATGCCTTGTCACACGCTACTGGGGCTATTTTAGATAATCCTGATGTGATTGCGGCGACAGTTGTAGGTGATGGCGAAGCAGAGACTGGGCCATTGGCCGGCGGTTGGTTCTCAAATGTCTTTATTAATCCCGTTAACGACGGGGCTGTACTGCCGATTGTTTATCTCAACGGCGGAAAAATCTCTAACCCAACCATCCTTTCTCGTAAAAGCAACGAAGATTTAGCAAATTACTTTGAAGGTCTTGGTTGGAATCCTTATTTTGTTGAAGGAACAGATCCAAAGGAAGTTCACGAAATGATGGCAAAAACGTTAGATGCTGTCATTGAAGATATCAAAACGATTCAAGCAGAGGCACGAAAAGGACAAGCAGAAGATGCGACGATGCCAGCATGGCCAGTTATTTTGTTCCGAACGCCAAAAGGCTGGACTGGTCCTGAAACTTGGGATGGCGAGCAAATTGCCGGTACCTTCCGTGCTCACCAGGTACCAATCCCAGTAGATTCTGAGCACATGGAACATATCGACAAATTAGTGAACTGGTTGAAATCTTATCGTCCAGAGGAACTATTTGACGAAAACGGAAAAATTATCGAAGAACTTAGAGCGACTTCTCCAAAAGGAAACAAGCGGATGGCAAAAAATCCGATTACAAACGGCGGAATTAAGCCGAAACCAATGAAGATGCCTGATTGGAAACAACACGCAATTGATACTTCGACACCAGGTGCTGTAATGGCCCAGGATATGGTCGTCTTTGGACAACAAGCACGTGACATGATCACGGAAAATCCGACAAATTTCCGGATTTTTGGTCCCGATGAGACAAAATCTAACCGCTTAAACAAAGTATTTGAAGTAACTGATCGTCAATGGTTAGAACCTAAGAATGCGACAGACGAATGGCAGTCTTCTGTCGGGCGTGTGATTGATGGACAATTGTCGGAACACCAGGCTGAAGGTTTCTTAGAAGGATATGTCCTCACCGGCCGTCATGGATTCTTTGCCAGCTATGAATCATTCTTACGGGTGGTTGACTCTATGCTGACGCAGCATTTCAAATGGATGCGAAAAGCCAGTGCACATTCATGGCGCAAAAAATATCCAGCATTAAATGTTATTGCTACTTCGACTGTTTTCCAACAGGATCACAATGGCTATACCCACCAAGATCCTGGTATTCTGACACACTTGGCTGAGAAAAAACCAGAATTCATTCGTGAGTACTTACCAGCAGATGCGAATAGTTTAATGGCAGTTATGGACAAAGCCATGCAGGATGAACAAGTGATTAACCTGATTGTTTCGAGTAAGCATCCTCGTCCACAGTTCTACTCAGCCGCTGAAGCAGAAGAGCTTGTTGAAGAAGGATTAAAGATTATTGATTGGGCAAGTACAGACAATAACGAAGAACCAGATCTGGTAATGGTTGCCGCAGGTACTGAGCCAAATCTAGAAGCATTAGCCGCAGTATCAATTCTTAATAAAGAGTTCCCAGAATTGAAGATTCGTTTTGTCAATGTGGTGGATATTTTGAAATTGCGTCATCCAGAAGTTGATCCTAGAGGACTATCTGATGAAGCGTTTGATGCTATCTTCACTGCCGATAAACCAATTGTCTTCGCCTTCCACGGCTACGAAGGTATGGTTCGTGATATTTTCTTCAATCGTCATAACCACAATATCCATATACACGGTTATCGTGAAAATGGCGATATCACTACGCCGTTTGATATGCGCGTCTTTAGTGAAATGGATCGTTTCCATTTGGCGCAAGATGCGGCAAATGCGGTATATGGTATAGAGGCACAAGAATTTTCCGTAAAAATGGATGAAACCCTTCAGTTCCATCACAATTTTATTCGGGCTAATGGGACTGACATTCCAGAAGTGGAAAACTGGAAATGGGAAACGCTGAAACAAATTCAACATCAACTATAACCCCCTGCAAGAAGCCTTGATTGAAAATCTTGGCTTTTTGCATATAAATCAACTACTCATAAAGAGGTGATCATTTGGAAAAAACCATAGTAATCATTAAACCAGACGGCGTCAAACGAAAGCTTGTAGGAAAAATCATTCAACGTTTTGAAGAGCGAAACTTGATCATAAAAGACCTTCAGCAAAGAACGCTAGATGAATCACTGGTAAAAGCTCATTATGCACACTTGATAGACCAGCCCTTCTTTAACGAGATTCTGTCATATATGACTTCCGGTCCTGTCATCGTAATGATCTTAGAACAAGAAAATGTCATTCAAATCGTTAGAAAAATGATTGGACCCACTAATGCCTTAGAGGCTCCTTCAGGTACGATTCGAGGAGATTTCGCGATAAATACCAGCGAAAATATCATTCACGCCTCTGACTCTCCTGAATCAGCAGAGATAGAAATACGTCGCTTTTTCTCTAAGTAAATGCAAAAAGAAGAAGGATCGATTGAGTTATGGTTCAATCGATCCTTCTTCTTTTTATTCACCCATAATCATTAAGTTGCAGGTACGTGTTCGTTCACGATTTTGATCCCAATCGACAAAATAGAGATATCCCACAGAGCCGATCAACGGTTCGCCATCTTTGATGATCACTGTTTCACTTGCGCCAAACAAAGAGCCCTTAATGTGCGCATCGGCATTTAAAATGGAGACTGGATCAGGTAAATAATTGGGGTCTTTGGCTGCTAAGTCCTTTAAAAATTCCACATGTGCCGGACCAGGATACAAATAGTCTGATTCGGTATATTGTCTTGGAACTAGTTTATCCAAGATTCGGTTCTGATCGACCTGTAAAAATTCGTCTCCCTTCCAATCCTTGTCATGAACATATTCTTCAAAAATGACCGAACACGTCGTATGCGGTGTAGTAATAGCGCAAAAGCCATTTTGAATCCCTGAATTCTTTATTGCTTTTCGCAATTGCAATGTGATATCTAAATAAGTAACTTTGCCTGCTTGCGTCTCAAGAGACAGCTGTTCATGTTTTACCGTCATTCTGTTTACCCTCTTTCTTTATATGCTTTCATTAATGCTTCTACCATATCTGTTAACATACTAGCGGGTGAATCGGCATTTGTAATTCCACTAGTACATCCTGTTCCATCTGCTCCAAGCTCAATCGTCCGATAAACATCATCGGCTGTACTTATCCCTGCCGCTTGCATCACTAGAATAGTATCGTCAATCTCTTTGATTGCTTGGTTTGTTTGTTCAATATAACTACTATCACTTGTTTGTCCGGTGCCAATTAACTCGGTCGGTTCACACAAAATGACATCTGCTCCCATAACTGCTACCGCTTTGGCTTCAGCAATTGAATCTGCGCAGACAATTGTTTCAATACCTAGTTCCTTGGCACGATTTATCGCTTGCGCTAGCGCAGCGACTGTCATTGGACGTTCGGCATGATTCAAGAAAACCGCACGGGCGCCCGCATGATAAATCGACTCAGGCAAGACATGGCCAATCCCTCGTCCAGGTACGATTCCATCCATGTGTTGAGCAGTTACAATAATCTTTCGTGTCGCATTTTTCACTGCCATAATATCCGCAAAAGGAACCGTTACCAAGATAGAACATTCTGGATACCTTAAAGCTAATTCATCCGCATGCTTTGCTAATTCAAGCAATTCCTCACCATACAAATACGATTTAGGATTAAATACGAAAAATGGATACTTGATTCTATTTGACATTCTTTTTTCCCCTTTCTATTTTGCACTTTTCGTTCCAAATACCTTATAGCAGGATTCCAAAGTCTCAGCCATTGCTTCATTAGATAGCCGCTTCATTTCTAAATAATCTTTAGGATTTCCATCCATCGTTCGTCTATAAGCAGAATTTAAAAAGTCGGTAAAAATATTGATTTTTGCAATCCCACTTAATGCACAGCGATTCAGATTGGTATTCCCAGATGAAGAACCACCATGTAATACTAAAGGTACGTTCGTGATTTCTTTGATTTCAGCCAATCGATCAAAATTTAACACCGGCGTTCCTTTATAGGCTCCGTGAGCGGTTCCAATTGAAATTGCTAGAGAATCAACATTTGTCTTTTCTATAAATGTTTGAACATCTTTCACTTCTGTATAAATAGAATCCGTTGTCTCATGATTTTCATAATTCGTACCTGCGCCTACGTGTCCCAATTCAGCTTCAACCGTCACATCCTTTTGATGAGCATACTCAACAACTTGTTTAGTAATTGTTATATTGTTCTCTAAACTTTCTTTGGACGCATCTATCATTACAGAAGTAAATCCTAAATCAATCGCACGCTTGATAAAATCGAAGTCCTCTCCATGATCTAAATGTAGTACTACAGGTACAGAGACTTTCTCGGCTAAATATTTGCCAATTAATGCCGCTTCTTCTAATGAGATCAACTCTTTGTGAGCTTGAGCAAATGGTAACATCAAAGGTTTTTTCATTTTTTCAGCCACTGTGACGAAAGTTCGTGCTGAATCTAAATCAATAAAATTAGTGGCCGGTACCGCATAACCTTCTTTACTAGCCTTTATAAGCATTTCTTTTGAGTTTACTAACAAAACAACCCTCTCCTTTTTTACATTTGTAAATATAGTTTTACTTTTGTAAAAAGTGTAGTATGATTAGGATGAGAAGTCAACGGAATCGGATAATATCATTTGGTATAAAATACTATTATCAGGAACATATGCTACGGAATTAAAAGGAGGGCTATAGATAAATGCTTGATAGAGAGGATTTAATGCTAAAAACTGCTCTTTTGTATTATGAAGATGAAGCAACCCAGAGTGAAATCGCCAAAAAATTAAATATTTCGCGACCAACAGTTGCTTCTTTGCTTCACGAAGCAAAGGAAAAAGGAATAGTAAAAATTACGATTCAGCATAATGAATTACGTTTATTAAAACTTCAAGAAGCCTTAATGGAAAAGTATCATCTAGAAAATATAAAAATTGCTGCAAGATCACAGAAGGATATGAAAGCTGCCGCTGGAAAGCTCTGTGTCGACCTTATCGAACCGATACTAAAAAAGATCAACAAGTTAGGGATTGGATGGGGCTCAACACTTTATGAATATGTGGAGCAAGCGAACTTACTCAATTTGAATCATTTGAAGATCACTCCTTTAATAGGAGGTATCGGATTATCTGAAGTCCGCTTTCACTCTAATCACTTAGCATTTGTGTTATCCGAAAAATATAATTGTGACGTCTCCTATTTCTATGCGCCTGCAATTGCTGATACTTTGGAAGTAAAAGAAACCCTCCTTCACACGGAGCTAATTAAAGACATTATTGATGAAGGAAAGAATGTAGAATTGGCGATTTTAGGGGTTAGCGATCCGATTCGTTCTTCGACCTATAAAAAGTTGAAATACATTTCTACTGACGAAGCGGAGCTACTAAAAAGAGAGCATGCTATTGGGGATATTGGAAGTACGATTTTCACCGCTGATGGGACTCCTTTGCAAAAGGGCTTTTCTCAACGCCTTCTTGGAATTGAACTCAAAGACATTCAACGAATTCCTCGTGTAGCGATCGTTGCAACTGGAAAGGAAAAAGCTGAGAGTGTTCAAACATTACTGAATATGGATTTTATTACCGATTTAATTATTGACGAAGAAATCGCTGAACTCCTGTAGTTCAGCGATTTCTTCATGCACCACTTACTAGTAAATAACTCGTTAATTAGAAAAAAATCCCTATTTATGATACGGCTCCGCGTATCGTAAGTGAATGATATTTTGTTAATGGGGATTTTTTCGATTGATGTACTGTGAGTACCTCATCTAGACAATTACGTTAAACTATCTATTTTTATTTTAAAGTCCTTTTGTTAACGACTTCAGTAATAAATAAAAAAATCCGATCGAACTATTGAAGTATATAGTCCAATCGGATTCAATAAGAAATAGGTTAGGATACGAAATCCTTAATACTTGTCCCCTACTAGTGATAGTATACATAAAATCAAGTTAAAACATTCAATAGTTTAAACACAATAACTTCAAAGTTAGTTCTTTTACATTATCAATTATTCTTCCTTCAGCAGGAAACTTCAATTTTTCAGTAAGCTTATTGGGATATATCATTGTTGATATTCCCGCGTTAAGCGCAGCAGAAGCGCCTGTCGGACTGTCTTCGATAGCAATTACTTCTTCAGGTGTTAATCCTAACTTTGAAATACAAGATAAATATCCATCTGGTGCTGGTTTACCCTTTATTACATCCTCAATCGTTATAACTGTATCAAATATCTTTCGAACTTCGGAATGGTAATTGAAAAAGAAATTTAAATCTTCAATAGAAGAATTCGACACAACACCTAACTTCAGGCCATTTTGTTTGGACTGCATAAGAATATCCTCAATTCCTGGTCGCAAAGATAAGTTACGATAGCCTAAACTTTGTGCTAGTTTGATTGCTTCGTTCAGTTTTATTTGATTAATCTCTCGTCCGACTTTTCTTTCTAGATCCTTGATGAAATTTCCTTCTACTTGCCCGATTGATAATTGATAGACTTCCTGAGTATAAGTATAGTCATACTCCTGATATAAAAAATCATGAATGGCTTCATACACAAAATTCTCACTATCAACTAAAGTTCCATCAAAATCAAAAACGATCCCTTTTATCATTTTTCCCTCCATAACATGACTCCTTCCGATTTCCAAAAAAGTATCAAAATTAGAATCATGTAAATAAGACATCTCAACACTATATCAAAATTTGGTGATTTCATTCTTTATTTCTTGAAAATTACTTATTATTTTCTTTGGTGGAACTACATTTTTATTCCTTTGCTTATTTATTAAATATATCTCTTGATTCTCTTTTTTTATGCTTTGTAAGTAA
>NZ_JCAFYN010000066.1:0-15550 GCF_059374735.1 Enterococcus sp. GPZ-007
TAGTAATTAAGCCGCAAAGTGCTGCTACCCAAGGACCAGCCAAACAAGCTACTAAAACGGTACCAATCATATCTAGAAATAGTGGTAACTTTAACGCTGAACAAAGTGTGCCACCAATCAAGTTGATTCCAACAGCAATTGGTATTAATACAAGTACCTTTGTTGAAAAATTTTTATGGAGAAATGCTTGAAAATGTTTTTTCATTGTAGTTCCCCTTTTTAAAATGTGATAAAATTAATTTAAGAAAACATTTTCGGAAAACGTTTTCCTTGATTAGAATTTATCATCACGCAAAAGGTTTGTCAATACAATTTTTCGAGTAGTCAAAATATTTTTTTCTTTTTAGCCAAACACGCTTGACCCTTTTTGAATTGGTTGAGTATGATGAGAAGGAAGATAACGAGGATAAAGGAGAACTGTATGAATATAAGAGATATTGCAAAATTGGCTGGAGTATCTGTATCTACGGTGTCAAAAATCGTAAATAAAAAGGACTCCAGTATTAGTAACGAAACTCGTGAAAGGGTTTTAAAAATAGTTCATGAATACAATTACACCCCCTATTCATCTACTATTAACTCCACAACAACTACTGGTTCGATTGGTATATTGATTAACTCAGATAAAAACGTTGATAATGCCTTAAACGGAATGATTGAGTATGCACAGCAAACTGGATATAGTCCGATAATTCTTAATAGTCTTGGAGATCAAAAACAAGAACTTAGAAATATTACCTCCTTATGTACAAAACAAGTGGACGGAATAATTTGGGATCCGATAAATGAAGACAGTTTAATGAACTTAAAACATATTGAAACATCGAATATCCCATGTGTGTTATTAGGAGAGTGGAAAGATGAGACATCCTATTGGCTTCCATATGAAAATATTTCCTATTTTCTAACAAAACAATTGATCGAAAAAAAACACAAAAGAATCGCTTGTATTATCCGAGATGATAAAAGTAAAGAACAATTCATCAATGGTTATAAAAAAGCTCTTTTTAAATACAATTTGAAATTCAATGATTCGATGATCATCAATACATTAGATTTTTCTATCAATGATTTTATTATTGAAAAACAAATTTCTGGTTTCGTATCTGCTGATTTCTATAAATCAATTGAGCTTTACAATTTGACCATGCAAAGTGGTCTTAAAGCACCTAACGATTATTCATTACTTTCTATTCGTAATGATACAGATATAGAATTTAAAAATTATCAAAATTCTCTTTCTACTATCACTATCAACCAGACAAATTTTGGTGCTCATATATGTCAAGCACTCATTAACTTGATTGCCAATGCGGAAGATCCAGAACCATTTTATGAAAAAATGGTTCTGGACAATACAAACTCAATTGGAGTTCCAGCAGAAAATGACCACCAAAAGATTCTTGTAGTTGGAAGTATAAATATGGATACTTATCTCTATTCTTCAAAGCTCCCTCATAACGGTGCAACAAATTTTCTATCTAATCTAAGCAAACGTCCAGGTGGAAAAGGACTAAACCAAGCAATTGGAACAGCAAAACTTGGACATCAAGTTCGTTTGATTGGCTGTATAGGAACAGATAGTGACTCAAATACAATGTTTCAAGAGCTCAAGAAAAATAGTGTTGATACTGAGGGCATCATACGCTCAAATGATACAGAAACAGGTCAGGCTTATATTTCTGTAGAATCTAGTGGTGATTCAATGATCTCAATTTTACCCGGAGCGAATGCAGAACTATCGCCTACATTTATCAAAAATAAACATGAGCTATTCTCTAATGTGAAATATTGTCTCGTACAAACTGAGATTCCGATTGACGCAGTAGAAATGACTTGTACATTAGCTACAAAAAGTGACGTTAAAACAATATTGAAACCTTCTGCTTCAAAAAAAATTCCTGATTCTCTTTTGTCTAAAGTAGATTACCTCATTCCTAATGAAGAAGAATTAACTTCATTATGCTCGGATTACGAAACAATTGAAGAAAAGGCTAATTTTTTGATCTCCAAAGGTGTCGGAAATGTTATTGTTACTTTAGGTAAAAATGGCTGTTTTCTTAAGAATTCTAAGCAAGGAAAATATTTCTCCGCTGCCAACTTCTCCTCTGTTGATAGCACTGGAGCAAGCGACGCATTTATTAGTGCATTGTCAGCATATTTGTTACGTGACTACTGTTTGGAAAAAGCGATCCAAATTGCTATTTATGCAGCAGGTTTCCTTGTCTCACGAGATGGTATTACTACAGCCCTTGTTGATCGAACAACACTAGAAAGTTACATTGCAAAAAAAGAACCTCAGCTCTTACTTAAGGATTAGGGCTTTCATTCAAAAAAAAACAGGTTTGTACATTTCTACTAAGAGATATCGTACACCTGTTTTTTTGATTTTGCTGAACTTTGTTTTTCCAAGTGAGACGGCATAACAACAGAAGTTCTTTCGCTCTATAATAAGCTTCTTACTAGCTGACACCTACACGGACGAAGAATTCCAGTCTGTTGATTTTATCTACCACCGGAAGACTTTTGTCTCGTTTTCCTTCATTATTCTGTTACTGAGCGCATTGGTATCAGTCGAGTCCCTAGCGCGAGGTAACTCGAAGCGGCTGTCGAAAATACACTAGACACTCCGTTGCTTGTTGATGTTGCTGTCGTCGCCAGAGCAATCAGACTTTCTCCTTTGAATAGGCTAATAAATTGTGTGACAGTCATCACCTGTGGAATTTGTTGTGTTTTCATGACACTAAGAATCAGCTTTTTCTGCAAACGATCATACTCGGTAAACGTTGATTTCCCTGCATCAATCACTGGTCCTTCACTTTGGTCAATCTCTGCCTGATCAAACTCGGTTAAGTCATAGGCTTCGATGATGGCATTTAATTTTTCTGCATATTGTTTATCCGTGGCATAGCGTCCTTGCAGATACTCCGTTGCTTCTTCGTAGGTCTTTGCCTGATCCTTCCATGCTCCTTTATAGAACGCTGCGTTTCCTGTGATTCCTTTTTTGAGCAATTTCGCATAATCCTCTAAAGACTCTTTATAGGAAGGATATTTTCTAAACTCGGAAGTAATCTGGAAGCTTGCACCGACCTTATCCTGCTCTAGCGTTTGGAAGGTCACCCCTTGATCGTTGAACGTTCCTTTGATGCCGAATAAATTGTAGTTCGGTTCGCTAGCTAGGGCACTATTACCAGAGCCGCTTTCTAAGATGGCTTGGGCGATCATCACCGAAGAGTAGATCCCATTCTTTTGTCCAATTTCACGAGATACTTTGCCGATTTTCTCAATAAATTGATCCGTCGTTTGATTTTTATTAAAAATAAACGGTTGGTCAGTGCTGTACTCGCCATAAGCGTTGGCTAACGAATTAGTGGCTTGCGGCAGGCCTGCGAGATTCACCCGAACCGCAAAGGTTGGCGCAAAGCTACTGATACTGCCGATCTTCACCACGTCTCCCGGCTGCGGCGCGTGGATGTATTGACCATTTCCGATATAGATCGCCACGTGAGTCGTAACACTCGTCGGCGCTCCCCAGAAAAGCAAATCGCCCGGCTGAGCTTCACTCACTGGAATCTGCGTGCCGGCATACTGCTGATCCCCTGTCCAGCCACCAATATAGTGCCCCGTCGCATTGCTATACACAGCATACGCTAAGCCAGAACAGTCAAACGCATTTGGTCCCTTCGCACCCCAAACATAGGGTTTGCCTAGATGACGATACGCCTCCTGCACGATCGCTGTTTGTACCTCATTACTGAAGGTGGGCACCGCTTGGTTCGATGGAATTCTCACATCAGCCTCGGGTGCTGCAGCGTTGTCTACCGGTTCACGCGGACCATATTGCGGTTGGCTCGCTGATGCTTCGGTACGTTCAGCGGGCGTTGCTGCGGTAGAAGAAGATGTCGGTATTTCTTTCCGCTCACTACTTTGCGCCTCACTAGTCTGAGTGGTTTTGGGGGGTTCCTGCGTTTGACTGCTGGTGCTGCTTGAGACAGTCTCACTGCTTTGACTCGTTTGATTGGTCGAACTGCTGCTCTCGCTTGTTTGCGGCCTGCTCTCATTGCTATCCGTTGGTTTTTCAACGGGCTTATTGGTATTGGTCACTGTGAATGCGACTGCGACATCTGATTCCGGCATCGAAAATTGTCCGCTGATCGCTGGACTGACCAGAATCGCTGCCTTCGTCGTTGCATTTACAAATTTGACTTCCTTCAAAGTAAATTCTTTAGCCAACGTCACTGTATAGCACACCTTGTTGTTCGCGGAAAGTTGGAACGTCACTTTGTTTCCATTCGCATCTGTTAGGGTATTGTTAATCAGTTCTTTTCCCTCAGCCGTCACTAGCTTGTAGGCCACCGCTGGCGAATCAGAACTTTCTGTACTTGTTGAATCCATGCTGGTTACGCTGGAGTCTGTAGTCGCTTGCGTTTCCGAAAAAATTGCGCTAGACTGATCATTTTCTTCCGCAAACACTTGATACGACGATAACGCTGTTGATCCAAATATGGCGCCAATAGCTAAGATACTAAGCCATTTAGTATATTTCATCATCATTCCTCATCTCTCATTTGATGCTTTTTCGGTCTATCTATTTGGTTAATTTGATTCTGCGACTAGCAATCACCACACCACAGGCAATCAATAAGAACCCTCCCAGAATCCAAAGTGTATTCTGATGACTGCCCGTTTTAGGTAACGTTTTGACCTGCTTAGCTGAGGCTGTTTTAACTGGCTTAACTGATTTTTTTGTTCCTCGATACCATGAATAGCGCCAGCTCACCTTTCCAATAACAGTCGAATCACTCGTTTGAACGGATTCTGGTTCTGCCGGAGCTGGAACTGGTGTCTCTTTTGGAGTGTCCGTTGGTGTGCTTACGGGCTTACCCACTGGTGTGGTTCCGTCCAATTTGACCATTTGATTCACATCGGTTAAATCTTGATGATCGGCCACCAAACTACCTTTACCATTGAACAATTGCTCAAAAACAACATAGGTGGTAGCTTTCGTCAATGCGCTTTTAGCGAATTCAAAGGTTACTACTACGGTTCCATTCATTTTTTCAGCGGTGAAGCTCGCTTCACCCACGACTTTTTTACCATTGACTTGATAAGGCAAGCCTGTCACTTGATCCATCAGCTGACCTTTCACCGTATATTTCTGCCCAACAACCAGATTGTTGTAAGTAATCGTGTCTTTGATCTGTACGTTCTCTCCCATCAGTTGCCCTGCTGCTTTGGTAGCAATCACTGGATAAGTGATGGTTTGTTCCGGGGCGGCGATAGTCGAATCATTCGCTACTTCTTTACCTGCTTGATACAAGCTTTCAACTACGACGACCGATTTACCAGCCAGACTACTACCATCAAAGCTGATGTCTACATCAATCGTGCCATTAGGTTTTTTGGCGGTAAATCCCTTTTCCACTCGAACTTCCTTGCCATTAACAAGGATTGGTTGATTGGTCATTGGGTCCATCAACACGGTCTTGATGGTGTATTCTTTGCCAACCTCCAAGTTCTGATAGCGTACTTCTTCAATGATGGTGCTCGCCTTTTGGGAATACCCTTCGTTTCCGCCGGTACTCTTGTCCCGCGCTTTTCCTGTAATGACGACGTTCTTCGGCGTAGACAATTTCTTATTCGTGATTTTGATGGTTTTCACTGAGGTAGATGTCTTGATATCAACGTTTTTTTGGATAAATTGTTCTTCATATCCTTCTGGCATTTTCGTTTCCCGTAAAAAGTATATGCCAGTATCTAAGTTTTCAAAGATCAACTCTTCACCTGCAATTGTGGTCTTACAGGCTACAGTTTCACCTTTTCCGTTATATAATGTAAACTCCGCACCGCCAATAGTTTCTTTTTCATCGCCTTCGGTATACAGCTGAACGCATAATTTACCAGCGGGGGCTGGTATTTTCTTATTAAAGACTTTGTATTCAACCGCTTTATTAGCTTGGGTAATCTCAAATTCTTCTTCGAAGGTCGATTGATGATAGCCGGCCGGCGCCTTTGTTTCTTTTATGCGATAGGTTCCCTTACTCAATTCCGCAAAGACTAAGTCCTGACCGACTTTTGTTACTTGTGTCGCAACAACATTCCCATCAGCATCATACAGCGTAAACTCCGCATCTCCGATAGACTTGGTCTCATTGCCTCCCTCATACGTTTTGATCGTAAGCTTTCCATCAGCTTTAGCCGGCAGTTTCTTATTATAGACTTTGAACTGCCTACTCAAATTTTGATACGTAAGATCGAAGGTCTCTTCAAACAGCGGCTTCTCCTCCGTTGATTCTTCGTAACCGGCTGGTGCCTTTGTTTGTTTAATCGTATAGCGGTGCCCCGGCTCTATCTCGTCAAACATCAGATGGGATACATTCTGGTCGGTTAATTTACGAGCCAGCTCATTTCCATTCGCATCATACAAAGTAAATTCCGCCCCGCCGATGTACTCATTCTCTTCACCGAAACATTCAATCGTCATCCATCCTTTATCCGTACGCTTGGTATAGGTAAAAGTAAATTCTGGGAAATCTTTTTCCGCGATATTTTTTTCCGTCAGCGAAAAGGATATCTGAACCGTTGGACCCGAATACCCTTCAGGAGAGCCTTTTTTACAGATAGTGTAGTTACCGGCTGGAACATTTTTAATTACTAATTCTCCATTAGCGTCGGTAGGCTCGGTTTTAGCTAGAAAAACTTCGCCAGTCGCACGATTAATAAGATCATAACAAGCCCCCGCCAGTCGTTTGCTTGGATCATCTTTATCGACACTGATCACATGGATCTCCCCCATCGGTAAGGGATTTGTGTCACGTTTATTCGTGACTGTATATTCGAAATAGGTTGCTCCTTCTTTTATTTCAAATGTCGTTTTAAATCCAGATAACAGATAGCCAATCGGCGCACCGACCTGCTCAAGGGTGTACTTTCCAGATGGAAGATCGGTATAAACGGTATCCTTATTCAAATCTGTCCAAGCCAGGCCGTTATATTTACCGCTTTCTTCAATCAAGTGAAAGACCCCGCTGCCTAATTGCAACTGGTTGTTTCCTTCAGCAAAAAGCTTAACTACTAATCGCCCAGTTACTTCAGCGGCTTGAACCGCGACAGTTTCGGTAGCTGTCTCTGCCTCTACGTCGGCGGCAGCTTGTCCCTCAGCTGGCTGACTTTCTTCAATCACTTGCGGGGGAGCGTTTGCTTGTGGCTGTGCTTCCGTTTGCTCTGCTGGTGCTTCCTCTTCACTTGGCTGCGAAGGCTCCATCTCCTGTTCAGGCGGCTGAACCTCAGACTCCAAAAGCTGTTCGCTGCTGCTAGTTGCGGTCGTCTCTACAGCTGGACTCTCTACTTCCTGAGCACCAACATTGAACATAGGTAAAAAAGACCCGCTCAGCAGCATGACCAACGCCGCCACAACCCATAGTTTTTTTCTTTTCATTTGTTTCTCCCTTCTTACTTAATTCTGAAAGCGAAATTCCAAATCGCCAGTGGCATTCATTCGTGAGTGGCTCTCGTCATGAATATTGACATTCAGCACAAATTCTTGATCCTTATACAGCTTTTCATAGGATTCCTTGTCGATCGGAACAACAATATATTTAGTATTGGTCTCACCAATCGGCAGCTCGCTGTTTTCGTCTCTGACTTCTAAGGCACTTTGGCTGATAATGCTGCCTTTGTTGCCGATTTTCAGACTGCCGGAGGTATCGTTAAATTGCAGGGCTTCCTTTCCGTTGTTCTGAACGGTGACCTTTGCCGTCAGTAGGACAATCCCTGTTTCGTACCGATTAAATCGTACCGCTTGCTCTTTATTCGGTTCAAACTCGGCAATTTGATAGCCGTCCAGCGTGACTTTTACGCCTTCAAATTCCTTCGATTCATTGACTTCTTCATCAACTAATAGTCGTTTTGTTCCCATGTTCTCTACGGTGGCCTTGTCTTTATAAAGGAAAGAAGCGGCTATTGATTTTGCTTCGCCCTTCGCATCAAAGGGAACGGTTTCTTTCGTACCGAGGAACAAAGCATCGTCAGATTTGAAGCTGCCCTTCTTCGTGAAGATTCCCGGCACTTCTAAGATTGCCTCGTTGTTCTCAGAAAGCTTCTCCATCTCAGCCGGTTCTACCGCAAAGGGGATAAAGCCCGTCAACTCTTCGCCAGCACCGATTTCATTATCATTTTGGATCAGATCACTCTCCATATCATCCGTCAGAATATTTTTCGTCCGCATCAGACTAGCGCGTGAGCCGGTGATGGAAAAGGAAAAGCCATTGCCATAATAAACTGCTGCATCGGTGTCATTTTTAAGAGTGACCGCCAAGAGGATCACTCCTCCTTCCGCATTCTGATCACCAAAGGGAATCCGCAGGTTGCGGGTAAAGTTCTTGATTTGGTAATAGCGATAACCGTCAACTTTTACCTCCACGTCGTTTTCGTTGTAGATCAACGGCTTATCGTGCTCATGCAGCAGCTCCAAGGAACTCGTATTTGTTTTTTCCTCTAAATCTTTTTCGACCTCTTCCCAAGACACCGTTGAAGAATTGCTTTTCGTCTCAGAGCTTTCGGCCGTTTCTTCCGTACTGTCCGTTGAACTTGCCGTGGTGCTTTCTTCTGTACTTTCTTCCATACTGTCCTCTGAACTTTCTTCCTCGCTTGCCTTTGTCGAAGAGATTTCAGTGGATTCCTTTGGCTCCTCTACCGTCTGTCCGTTCTGGGTACAACCAGTCAATAACAATAATGGTATCGCCAACAATGCTAATCGTGTTTTTTTCATTTGAACGCTCCTTTAAAATAGAAAATTATTTAATTGTGGGTAGCCTTTCTTAACCGCATTAAGAAATTGACGTTTGCTGCGGTCAATGTAGAGTCCTTTCACGAACGCTAGTAATATAAAGACCACTAGAATAGTGCCTGCAAAAAAGCCCAGCAGCAGACGATTATCCAGTATTTTCTGAAGGGACAGAGCCACAAGAACCACGAATACTCCCAGTACCACCAGACACGCCAGACGAAATCCTTTGCATTGGCTACGGTAACTGTCTAAGATCTCATGATAAATCAGATACACTTCATCCTCGCTATACGCACCTTCTTTCAGAGCCTTCCGCACCGATCGTTTCAATCCACCCGGTTTCACAATTACTAACACTTTTTCCACCCCGTTTCTCTCAGATACCAAACAATCCACCAAGCCACCTGAAAGGGGCTTGGTGGATCGTTCACTTCCTAATGATTTCTTTTCGCTCTTCTTGTGTATACAAGATACATGGTCAACACTGTGCCAATGATTATTACTCCCAGAACAAGGAACAATGGATTGTTTTGTGTCCCTGTTTTCGGTAACGAGCCTCTTGAGGTTGACGTACTGTAATCATACGTACGTGTTTTTCCTCCAGTACCGGTACTTGGCAGACCAGGTTTTCCTGGTGTATCGTCACCGACTTCAACGGTTTGATCCTTGTCGTTGATGTCTTCATGGGTTGCGATCAAGTAACCTTTACTATTGAATAATTGTTCAAAGACGACTAATGTTTCTTTCTTCGTCAAGGCGCTCTTCGCAAATTCAAAGGTCACTTCAACTGTGCCGCTAGTCTGTGCCGCCACAAAGGTCGTTTCACCTAATACTTTCTTGCCGTCGACTAGATAAGCCAAGCCAGTTGATTTATCCATCAGTACACCTTTGACTGTGTATTTGTTGCCGACTACTAAGTTTTCATAGGACACCATGTCCTTGATGACTACATTGTCATTGACTAGACTATCCGATGCTTTCGTACCCACTTTTGGATAAGTGACTGTTTGATCCTTGTCATTGATATCCGTATGTGTCGCGACTTCTTTGTTGTCTGTATACAAGGTTTCAAAGACAACAACTGTCGTACCTGCTAACGCACTGCCATCGAAGGTAAATTCTAGGTCAATCGTGCCATTCGGTTTCTTCGCAGTGAAGGTTTTCTCTGCGTGAACTTCTTTGCCGTTTGCCAATAATGGTTTATTGGTTGCTTTGTCCATCAAGACACCTTTGACTGTGTACTCTTTACCAACGATTAAGTTCTTGTAAGAAACTTCGTCAATGATGGTGACTTCTTTCTTCGCTTGACCTTCATTGCTGGCAGTTCCTTTGTCTTTGGCTTTCGTTGCGATTTCTGGAGTATCCGGTGTGAATGAGACCGTTTGATCCTTGTCTTCTAGGTCTTCGTGACTTCCGATCAATTGACCCTTCACATTGTATACTTTTTCAAAGACGACTAAAGCGATGTCTTTGCCTTCGACAGCTTTCTTGTCAAATTCAAAGGTGACTTCCGTCGTACCAGCAGCTTTTTCTGGTGTGAAGGTTGTTTCAGCAGTGACCGCTTTGCCATCCACTTCAAACGCCTTGCCTGTCGCCTTATCCATCAATGTTCCCTTGACCGTATAGGCATTTCCTACGGTTAGTTTTTCATAAGACACGATGTCTTTGACGATGATCTTGTCGCTCACCGTGCTTTCAGAAGCCTTTGTTCCAACCTTCGGATAATCCACACTTTGGTCTTTGTCATTAATATCTGTATGGCTGGCAACTTGTTTGTCCTCACGGAACAGATTTTCGAAGACAACTACCGTCTTGCCTGCTAAGTCGCCGTTTGTAATGACAAACTCCAAATCAACAGAGCCATTGGTTGTTTCTGCTACAAATTCTTTTTCCGCATGGACTTCATTACCGTCGCGGGTGATGAATGGTTGGTTGCTGCCTTTATCCATCAATACCCCTTTGACTGTGTAGGTTTTGCCGATGGTCAAGTTCTTGTACTCAACTGTATCAATGATACTTACTTGTTCATCCGCATAGCCTTCGTGATCGCCTGTTTCACTGTCTTTGGCAGTCGTAGCGATCTCTGGTGTATCTGGTCCGAATTCTACCGTTTGATCTGGATCTTCTAAGTCTTCATGGGTTCCGATGACTTTGCCATCCGCATTCAAGACTTTTTCAAAAACAACTAAACTAATTTCTTTGCCTTCGATCGCTTTTTTATCAAACTCAAAGGTCACTTCGGTTGTGCCGTTTTCTGCTTCTGGTGTGAACTTCGTCACGGTTGTAACAGGTACACCGTCTACTTCAAAGGCTTTGCCCGTTTCTTTATCCATCAGCTTGCCTTCAACCGTGTATTCTTTACCAGCGGTTAATTTTTCGTAAGACACGATGTCTTTAACGATGATCTTATCGCCAACGGTACTTTCAGATGCTTTCGTACCGACTTTTGGATAGTCAACACTTTGATCCTTGTCTTCAATATCCGTATGCGCTGCGACTTCTACCTCTTCATGATACATTGTTTCAAAGACGACCACAGTCTTGCCTGCCAGGTCGCCATTTGTCACGACGAATTCCAGTTCAACAGACCCATTTGATTTGTCTGCTTTGAATTCTTTTTCGGCATGAACTTCTTTGCCGTCTTTGGTCACAAACGCTTTACCTGTTTGTTTGTCCATTAAGACACCTTTGACTGTGTAGGTTTTACCGATGGTCAAGTTTTTGTAGGTCACTTTATCAATGATCGTCACTTTTTCATCCGCATAGCCTTCATTCGTACCCGTTTCGCCATCCTTCGCACTTGTCGCGATTTCTGGGGTATCTGGTTTGAATTCGACTGTTTGGTCTTTGTCTTCCAAGTCTTCGTGAGTTCCAATGACTTTGCCATCCGCATTCAAGACTTTTTCAAAGACGACTAAGCTGATTTCTTTACCTTCAATGGCTGCTTTGTCAAACTCAAACGTGACTTCGGTTGTCCCGTTTTCTGCTTCTGGTGTGAAGGTTGCTTTGCCAGTAACTGCTGTGCCATCTACTTCGAAGGCTTTTCCAGTCGCTTTATCCATCAATTTACCTTCAACGGTATATTCTTTGCCAACAGTTAGTTTTTCATAAGATACGATGTCTTTAACAACGATCTTATCGCCAACGGTGCTTTCTGAAGCTTTTGTACCAACCTTCGGATAATCAACACTTTGGTTCTTATCTTCAATATCCGTATGAGCAGCTACTTCACGCTCCTCATGATACAAGGTTTCAAAGACGACGACGGTTTTACCAGCTAAGTCACCTTTCGTGATCACGAATTCTAGATCAACCGAACCATTTGATTTTTCCGCTGTGAATTCTTTTTCAGCATGCACTTCTTGTCCATCACGAGTCAAGAATGGTTGGTTCGTTGCTTTGTCCATCAACACACCTTTGACCGTGTATTTGTTGCCAATGATCAAGTTCTTGTAATCTACTGTATCGATTACGGTTACTTTTTCTGCTGCATTTCCTTCGTGTTCGCCTGTTTCACTGTCTTTTGCAGTGGTAGAAATTTCTGGAGTATCTGGTTTAAACTCTACCGTTTGATCTTTGTCTTCCAAGTCTTCATGAGTTCCGATGACTTTACCATCTGCATTCAAGACTTTTTCAAAGACAACTAAGCTGATTTCTTTGCCTTCGATCGCTGCCTTATCAAACTCAAACGTAACTTCCGTTGTACCGTTTTCTGTTTCTGGTGTAAACTTAGCCACTGTTGTCACCGCTACACCGTCTACTTTAAAGGCTTTACCCGTTTCTTTATCCATCAGTTTGCCTTCAACTGTGTACTCTTTGCCAACAGTCAGTTTTTCATAAGACACGATGTCTTTGACAACAATCTTATCGCCAACGGTACTTTCAGATGCTTTTGTACCAACTTTTGGATAATCAACACTTTGATTTTCATCGTCGATCTCACTGTGAGTCGCTACTTTTTTCTCTCCGTCATAAAGATCTTCAAATACGACAACTGTTTTGCCTTTCAAATCGCCATTGGTGATGACGAATTCCAATTCAACAAAACCATCCTTCGTTTTCGCTTCAAAATCTTTTTCCGCATGAACTTCGTTGCCGTCTTTGGTTAAGAAGGCTTCGCCTGTTCCTTGATCCATCAATGTTCCTTTAACCGTATACGTCTTACCAACTTCCAAATTCTTATATTCCACTTTGTCAACGATGGTTACTTTTTCATCCGCATACCCTTCATTCGTACCAGTTTCCTTATCTTTAGCAGTCGTAGAGATTTCTGGAATGTCTGGAATCTCTTTGTTATAGACCGTGTACTCAAAGTTCAAGTCGCCAGCTTTTACTTCAAAGGTTTCTTTAAAGTCTGGTTTCTCATAACCGGTTGGCGCGGACGTTTCTTCTAGCGTGTATTCGCCGTAGCTCAAGTTGTCAAAGACTAGTTCTTCGCCTTCTTTGGTTGTTTTCTTCGCAACTTCATTACCATCAGAATCGGTTAGCGTGAATTCCGCATCCGCGATCAACTTCTCATCTTCATCGCCTAACTTGTGTTTCTTGATGGTGACTTTGCCGACTTCACGTTTTGGTGTTTCCACATTGTAAACCGTGTACTCAAAGCTCAAGTCGTTGGCTTTTACTTCAAAGGTTTCTTTGAAGTCTGGTTTTTCATAACCGGCTGGCGCGGACGTTTCTTCTAATGTATATTCACCCAATGCCAAGTTATCGAAGACTAGCTCTTGTCCAGCTACTGTCTTTTCTTTTGCTACTTCATTGCCTTCAGAATCCGTTAGCGTGAATTCCGCATCTGCGATTAATTTATTCTCTTCATCGCCTTCCTTATGTTTCTTAATCGTCACTTTCCCTTTTGGTGTTTCTGATTTCACATTTTCTACGTCATATGTGAAACTCAACGCACCTGCTTTTACTTCAAATGTTTTCTTGAAGTCGGGTTTCTCATAACCGGCTGGCGCGGATGTTTCTTCTAGCGTGTATTCACCTAGTTCCAAGTTATCGAAAACTAATTCCTGTTCGGCTACTGTCTTTTTCTTCGCTACTTCATTGCCTTCAGAATCCGTTAACGTAAATTCCGCATCCTTGATTAATGCTCTATCTTCGTCGCCTTTTTCTGTCTTCTTAATCGTAACTTTCCCTTTTGGCGTTTCTGACTTCACATTTTCTATATCATATGTGAAACTCAACGCACCTGCTTTTACTTCAAATGTTTCTTTGAAGTCGGGTTTTTCATAACCGGCTGGCGCGGATGTTTCTTCTAAGGTATATTCGCCTAATGCCAAGTTATCGAAGACTAATTCTTGTCCGGCAACTGTCTTTTTCTTCGCTACTTCATTACCTTCAGAATCCGTTAACGTAAATTCCGCATCCTTGATTAATGCTTTATCTTCGTCGCCTTTTTCTGTTTTCTTGATCGTAACTTTTCCTTTTGGTGCTTCTGATTTCACGTTTTCTACATCATAAGTGAAACTTAATGCGCTTTCTTTTACTTCAAATGTTTGCTTGAAGTCTGGTTTTTCATAACCGGCTGGCGCTGATGTTTCTTCTAACGTATATTCGCCCAATGCCAAGTTATCGAAAACTAGCTCTTGTCCGGCAACTGTCTTTTTCTTCGCTACTTCATTGCCTTCAGAATCAGTTAACGTAAATTCCGCATCCTTGATTAATGCTCTATCTTCGTCGCCTTTTTCTGTTTTCTTAATAGTAACTTTGCCGACTTTCGCTTCTGGTTTCTTGTTTGATACTTCAATCGTTAATTCTAAATCATTTTCTGTGATCTCAATATCTTTGGTGTAGTCTGCTTTTTCATATCCTGCTGGTGCTTCTGTTTCTTTTAAGACATATTTGCCTAATGGGAGTTTATCAAAGACTAATAATTTACCGTCTTCACTTGTCTTAGTCGCTACTTCTGTTTTGCCATCTTCTTCATATAACGTGAACTTCGCTCCAGCGATTGATTTCTTCGTGCTGTCCGCTAGATCGTATTTCAGGATACTCACTTTACCTACTTTAGTTTCTGGTTTCTTATTCGATACTTCGATCGTTAGTTCTAAATCATTTTCTGTGATCTCAATATCTTTGGTATAGTCTGCTTTTTCGTATCCTGCTGGCGCTTCTGTTTCTTTTAAGACATATTTACCTAATGGGAGTTTATCGAAGACTAATAATTTACCGTCTTCACTTGTCTTAGTCTCCACTTCTGTTTTGCCATCTTCTTCATATAACGTGAACTTCGCTCCAGCAATTGATTTCTTCGTGCTGTCCGCTAGATCGTATTTCAGGATGCTAACTTTACCTTTCGGCTTTTCTGTTTCAGTATTCTTGAAGTTGAAGGTTTGTAATGTTGCCGCATTCCCGGCTGTTACTTCAAATGATAATTTTTCTTTGGATACATCGTAACCATCTGGTGCTTTTACTTCTTCCAGTTCATACTTACCAATTGGAATATCTGTGATCGTTAACTCACCATTTGCTGCTGTTGGTTTACTTTCAGCCAACCATACAATGTTTTTATCAGTGTCGGTAATCTTGAACGTTGCTCCTGCTAGTTTCTTGCTGGCAGTCACACTATCAATTTTGGTAATCTTCACTTTACCTAGTGGCTTTTCTGATTCAGTATTTTTGAAGTTGAAGGTTTGTAACGTTGCCGCATTTCCTGCTGTTACTTCAAATGATAGTTTTTCTTTTGATACATCGTAACCATCTGGTGCTTTCACTTCTTCCAATTCATACTTACCAATTGGAATATCCGTAATGGTCAAT
>NZ_JCAFYN010000067.1:0-14968 GCF_059374735.1 Enterococcus sp. GPZ-007
TTCACCTGCAATATTCAAATAAGTCTTCATGCCTTCACCAGACTGGGCAAAAGCAAAGGCGTCATTAATTTGATCCAATGAGAAAGAATGAGTCGCTAATTGTAATAAATCGACTTTTTTCGAAGCGATGATATCGAGTGATTCTTGGTAATTTTCGATCGAAGACCCAGTCGTTCCTAAAACGATCAATTCTTTATAATGAAGCAAGTTGGTGTTCAACGTAACGAATTCTTTGCCCTTTGGCATACCGCCGAAGAAGTTTACCCGACCATGAACGGCTGCAATCTCCAAGGCTTGTTGCTGAACAGCAGGGACAGAGCAGGCGGTGATGACAACAGCGGCACCAGCACCATCGGTTTCTTCCAAGACTCGAGCATTTAAATCTTCTTCTGAAGAAAGAACCGTTACATCCGCGCCGATTTTCTTCATTTCAGTTAAACGAGAAGCCGCCACATCGGCAACAATGATCTTTGTTGCACCAGCTAATTTGTTGATCAATACATGACAGGCGCCGATCGGACCAGCACCAATGATCACCACTGTATCACCGGGTCTTGTATTTAACGCCTTGTAAGAATTATAAGTACAAGAGAAGGGTTCAACTAAGGCTGCTTCAACGTAGGACAGGTTTTCCGGAACCTTAAAAACATTGCCACGCTCCAGTGCTGCTTGCGGAACTTTCATGTATTCTTGGAAGCCGCCATCATAACTGATTCCAAATGCTTCATACTCGGAACAAAGCTGATTGTAGCCCTTTTTACACATGCGACAGTGACCACAGCCAACATTTGGGGCAACGGAGATCCGATCACCTAACATAAAGTCTTTCACATTTGCGCCAACCTCAACCACTTCACCAGCTAGCTCATGGCCGAGTACACGTTTTTGATCAATTTTGAAATGACCAAACTTGAAAATTCGTAAATCGGTACCGCAAATCGAACCAACGTGTACTTTGACCAATAATTCATTTTCGTTAATAACGGGTTTGTCTACTTCTTCAACGTGAATATCTTGTGGACCATAAAAGAAACTTGCTTTCATAACGATTCCTCCTAAAATAAAATTTTATTCTATAGATACAATATAAATCCGGAATTTAATTTTGTCAATCAGAAAAGGAAAAAGAATTTCATTCTATAGAAAAAAACGACCTTTTACTATCCTAATTGGATAGTAAAAGCATCGTTCGATTTTTAACGGCGAGTTGATTTTAGCGCTTCATGGGTTTCTTCTAAAGCATTGATGGTGGAATCAAAATTAGCCAACCCATAGCAAACATATAAAATATCAATCAATAGAATTTGCGATGTTTTTGAAGTCGTGGATTCCCAGCTGCGGGACGAAGGGACATGCATCGGTGTCAGCAACGTCAAATCCGCGATTCCATTGATCGGTGACTTACTGCTGGAGGTGATCGCCAAAGTAGAAGCGTTTTTCTTCTTGGCTACTTTTAGGCAATCTAAAACGCTAGCTGTCTTACCAGAATCACTGATACCGATGAACAGATCGTCTTCGGTGGCAGTTGCGGCTGTGATCGTCTGCATGCTAGTATCATTCCACAGGACACATTTCTTTCCTGCTCGCGAAAAACGCAGAGTCGCTTCATTCGCTGCGACATTAGAAGCGCCCGTACAAACAAAGTTCAAGGTCTTGGCTTTTCTGATCATGGCGACGGCTTCTTCGATTTGGCTGATTTGAATCAGACTTTCCAATTCTTTGATCCGTTGAATATTTTGATAGATGACTTTTTTGATTGTCATCTCAGTGGAGTCGTCACGGGAAATATCATCATATAATACTTCATTGACGGAATCCTCAGAATGGTTTTGCTGCGACAGCTCTTCGGCTAAGCTGATTTTGAATTGGCTGAATTTCTCAAAGCCGATCTCTTGGACAAAGCGAGTAATAGAAGACTCAGCGACATCACACTCTTGAGCTAGTTTTTTTGTCGTGATTGTTTTGGCGATCTCAGGATTCTCGATGATATAGGTACAGACGCGTTGCAGCGCTGGATTAAAAGTAGGTTGACGGGCAATTAATAGACTTAAAACACTCTGTTTCAAAAGAAATCCTCCTAAAATAAAATTTTATTCAATTATATCATGAGTTGTGGAAAATTTCTTTGTTAATGGGTAAAGCTTGATTTAGCGGAGTATACTAGAGCTGACATAGAATTTTTATTACTGTCATTTTCGTTATTGAAAAAAATTCTTTATAAATTACATTGACTGGAATAAAATTTTATTCTACAATGTAATCAAGTTAAGAAAATAAAATTTTAAGGAGCGATTTACATGAGTAAGGTCTTAAATGGCAAAGTTGCAGTAGTCACTGGCGGAGCTTCAGGAATCGGCGAAGCCATTGCTAAAAAGTTTTCTGAGAACGGTTGCAGATGCTTGTTAGTTGATATCGATGCAGAACGGTTAGCGAAAGTTGCTAAAGAGGTTGAGGATTTAGGAAGTGAAACGTTATCAGTCGTTGCTGATGTCGTAGACGAACAAGCCGTAATGGATTTCTTTAAACAAGCCTATGACAAATGGGGCAGTATTGATCTAGTCGTGAACAGTGCAGGCCGTGATTCATTGGCGCCGCCGATCTCACAAGTAACAATGGAAGAATGGAACAAGACAATTGGGCCAAACATGACCGGTGTGTTCCTTTGCTGCCGCGAGGCTTTCCGCTATATGGAAAAACAAGAATCTGGTGGTCGAATCATGAATATCGGTTCTTCATCTGCTCGTATGGCCTCTTGTCCAGGACATAGTCCTTACCGTGCATCTAAACATGGCATGATGGGCTTGAGTAAAAATATCTTATTAGAAGGAGTTGGTAAAAATATCGGCGTGACGGTGTTGAATCCTTCTCACGTGAAGACACCAATGACGGAAGTAATTGATACTGGAATCTACGATGGTGATCTTGAAGCGTATACTGATGGCTGGTTAGATGAAAAAGAATTAAAAGAAGGCATCCACGCAAGCTGTATTGATGTTGAAAATGTTTCTGAGATTGCATTATATGTAGCGACTCGTACGCCAGATGTGACTGTACCGTCGATCTCATTCTATCCGACACATAAAGCTCACCGTTATGGTATGGAAGTATAATTAAGTAATAGCTTAGTTGTTAATAATAAACGTAACGAAGGGATAAACCTTGATAGAGATTAGGAGGAGAAGGATACATGCAAAAATATATGATGGCGTTTGATGCTGGGACAACAGGATGTCGGACAATCATTTTTGATAAGACCGGGAAAGAAATTTCTTCGGCTTATCAAGAATTCTCACAAATTTATCCGCAGCCAGGCTGGGTGGAACACGATCCGCAGGAAATCTGGAATGCGCAATACGGCACGGCGTTGCGGGCGTTGAATCAAGCGAATATTGTACCCGAACAGATCGAAGGCATCGGAATCACGAATCAGCGTGAGACTTGTGTAGTTTGGGATAAGATGACCGGCAAACCGATCATGAACGCACTTGTCTGGCAAGACCGTCGAACGGCTGATATTTGTGAGGATTTGAGAACTCAAGGACACGAGGAATACATTAAAGAGAATACTGGCTTGATCATCGATGCTTATTTCTCTGGCACAAAGATTGCTTGGATCTTGGATAATGTCGAAGGTGCCCGTGATCGCGCAGAAAAAGGCGAGCTACTTTGCGGAACAATCGATTCTTGGCTCATTTGGAACCTTAGTGAAGGGGCTGTCCATGTGATTGATTACTCCAATGCTTCACGGACGCAATTATTCAATATCAAAGAGATCAAGTGGGATGATCATCTGTTGGAAATCATCAATGTACCAAAACAAATCCTACCACAGGCAATGCCTTCCAGCAGTGTATATGGCGTTACTGGAAAAAATATTTTCAACGGTGCGGAAATCAAAATCGCTGCATCTGTTGGGGATCAGCAGGGTGCTTTGTTTGGTCAAGCTTGTTTCGATGCCGGAATGGTGAAGGCAACATATGGTACAGGTGGTTCGTTGATCATGAATACCGGAGAAAAGAGTATTAAATCGAAAAATGGTCTGTTGACGACGATTGCTTGGGGCTTAGATGGCAAAGTGGAATACGCACTTGAAGGATTATTGTATGTGGTCGGAGCTTCCGTGCAATGGCTGCGTGATGAGATGCATTTGGTTTATGATTCTTGCGATACGGAATATTTAGCCGGGAAAGTTGCGGATACCCATGGTACATATTTTGTTCCTGCCTTTACTGGATTGTCGGCACCTTACTGGGATCAAAATGCTCGCGGAGCGATCATCGGTTTGACCCGCGGCGTGAATCGCAATCACATTATTCGGGCAACCCTAGAATCAATGGCGTATCAAATCAAAGATGTTGTGAACTGTATGGAAAGTGACTCTGGTATTAAAAATGTCGCGCTGAAAGTCGATGGCGGCGCTTGTAAGAATAACTTCGTGATGCAATTCCAAGCCGATCTATTGGACATCCCCGTTATGCGTCCAAAAGTTGTTGAAACGACCGCTCGCGGTGCAGCCTTCTTGGCTGGATTAGCAGTCGGCTTCTGGAAGAATAAGGAAGAGTTGCTGGATACCTTTGAATTAGATGCAGAATTTACACCGGAAATGACAGAAGAAACTCGTGAAAAATTATACGACGGCTGGAAGAAAGCAGTCGGTTGCGTATTAACAAAATAAAAAATGGGGGAAAACAAATGATTAAGACATCTCAGGAGTTAGCTTTATATTTTGACCATACGAATTTGAAAGCGTTTGCCACGAAAGAGGATTTTGCACAGCTTTGTAAGGAAGCGGACGACTATGGCTTCAAAATGGTTGCCATCAATTCATTCCCAGTTGCGACTTGTAAGGAATTATTGAAGGACAGCCCGGTTCATGTCGGCGCGGCAATCTCATTCCCTCTAGGACAAACAACGATCGCAGTCAAGGCTTACGAAACAGAGCAAGCGATCAAAGAAGGTGCAGACGAGATCGATTATGTAGTCAATGTAGGCAAAGTAAAAGAAGGCAACTTCGATTATATTAAAGAAGAAATGGAAACGATCGTAGCGATTTGCCGTAAAAATGATATCTTATCAAAAGTCATTTTTGAAAATTGCTATTTGACGAAGGACGAAATTAAAAAATTAGCGGAGATCGCTAAAGAAGTCTTGCCTGATTTTATCAAGACATCAACAGGATTTGGCACAGGTGGAGCTTTATTAGAAGACGTGAAATTAATGAAGTCAGTCGTTGGTGACAAGGTCAAAGTCAAAGCCTCTGGTGGTATCAAGACATTGGAGCAGTGCTTAGCGTTGATCGAAGCGGGTGCAGAACGGATCGGCAGCTCTAGCAGTATTGCGATCACCGAAGCATTCAAAGAGACCTATGAAAAATAAGATTCAATTCTTAGTGATGGATTTGGATGGGACGCTGTTAGATAGTTCTGAAAGAATTTCTGACGCGACCATCCAGGCGATTCGTCGCGCTAAAGATTTAGGAGTGAAAACAGCAATCGCTACTGGACGTGTGCTGCCGGAAGCGCAGTTTGCGATTGATTTAGCGGGTATTGAGGATTATTTGATTGAAATGAATGGGTCCAAGATCACGGATTTGCGGACTCAGGAAATTCTCTATGATCAGCCGATGCCGGTGGAATTTTCTGATCAGATCATTGATTATTTAGGCGAAGACTATGTGTATCAGCTTTATACGGATCAAGGCATTTTCTGTACCAAGTATTCTTTTTCCCGCTTAGAAAGTGCCGGGATGTCTGGTCATTATTTAGCGATGTTCGGTGCGCAGATCCAGCAAGCGGATCAGTCGGAGCTGAAGACCTTGCGGCGTTATAAATTTTTAGTAATCGAAAAGGATGCGGCAAAAGTGGCACGATTAGCTAAGAAAATTAAAACGATTCCGCAACTGGATTTTGTTAATAGCCTGCCAAACTATCATGAAGTGATAGTTGCTGGGATGGATAAAGGTGTCGCGTTAGAAAAATTAAGTAAATTGTTGGTCATTCAGCCAGCGCATATGTTGGCGATAGGAGATAGCAACAATGATCGTGAAATGCTGAACTATGCTGGTGTCAGTGCGGTGCTTGCAAATGGCAATCAAAACTTGAAAGAAGAAATCGGAGTCGTGTTTCCTTCAAATGATAATGATGGTGTTAGGCATGTAATTGAAGCATTTATTCTAAATAAACGGGGGTAAAAAGATGGAAGAAAAGAAATCTTTTTTTGATCACTTATTAAACGGACTGAACAAAATGATTCCTTTTGTTGTTGCGGGTGGTATTTTGATGGCATTGGGATTCGCGGTTTCTGGTGCTGGTGCGATGTCTTATCCAGAAGAGGGATTGGGGTCATTTGGCCAGATTATTTATCAAATCGGGAACCAGCATGCGATGGGACTGATGTTCTTGATCGTTGGCGGTTTTATCGCCCAATCAGTTGGCGGTAGCAATGCACTGCTGGCCGGAATGGTTGGCGGCAGTATCGCATCTGTCAACGGCTCAACCTTTTTAGGCGCGGTGATCGGCGGATTTTTTGCCGGATATCTCGTAAAATATCTGGAAAAAATCAAAATCCCGAAATCATTAGAAACGGTCTATAATATTTTATTACTACCAGTTATCAGTGTCGCTGTGGTGGGATTGGTGAGCTATTATGTGATCGGCATCCCCGTGTCCTTTGTCATGAATTCATTGACCAGTGTCTTGGAAAGTATGCAGGGCGGAAACTTGATCCTGCTTTGTGCGATCTTAGGCGCGATGATGGCGGTGGATCTAGCGGGTCCAATTTTACGGGTGGCTTACTTCTTTGGCGTAGCGGCGGTTGTCGCAAATCCTGGTGTGCCGCAGGTCGTGATGGCGGCCGTGATCGTCGGCGGGATGATCCCTCCATTGGGTATGGCATTAGCCTCTACGATTCAAAAGAAAAAGTTTACCCAAGAAGAACAAGAAGCAGGCAAAGCAGCCTGGATATTGGGTCTATCATTGATCTGTGAAGGGGTGATTCCTTTTGCGATTCGTGATCCGAAACGAGTGATTCCAGCCAGTGCGATCGGTTCAGCCGTTGCTGGTGCGATCATTGCGTATTTCAATACAGGAACGACGGTGGTACATGGAGGAATCTTTATCCTGCCGATTCCAGGAGCAGTCCAAAATCCCATAGGTTATGTCCTTGCGGTCGTAGTCGGAACAGTTGTAGCAGCCGGGCTCGCCTTGATTCTTAAACGCGATCTGCCAGTAGAAGCCGTGGAGAAGATGACGGAAGAAGCATAAGAATAGTAACTCAGCCACCCGTGAAAACGGGGTGGCTTTTTAACACCTCTAGAAGAGGTCAATACTCGCGTACTCCATAAATGGAGCTTTTTTAAAAGACTGCCAACCGCTCATCACTCGCTACTTTATTTCTTTTTCTTCATTTTGAATGGATCGACGTATTCTCTTACTTATGCTATCTCGAATTCGATCCTCTGCTTCTTGCTCTCTTATATATTTTGCAATTGTTTTCTGATTCAACCTTACTGTACTTACGTAATAACCTTTTGACCAAAAACTCTTATTCCCATATTTATACACTAAGTTTCCATGCTGCTCATGGATAAGCGTGGCACTCCTTCCTTTTAAGAATCCCATGAAACTTGAAATGCTTATTTTCGGTGGCACTCTAACTAGCATATGAATATGATCTGGCATGTGCTTCTATGATTTCTACCTCTTTCATTTCACAGAGCTTGCGCAAAATTCTTCCAATATCTTTTCTCAATTCTCCAGAAATCACTTTTCTCCTGTATTTTGGTGTAAATACTATATGGTACTTACAATTTCACCGACTGTGTGATAAACTTTTGTCGTCATTTGATGACATAGAAAAAAACTCCTTTCGATAGTATGAGCGGTTGGTAGCCACTTATTAGTATATCGAAAGGAGTTTTTATCGCTAAAGCTATCTCATCCACGCGTAGAAACGCGTGGTTTTCTTGTTTCACTCGCTAACGCGAGCAAACTGCTTAAAGTCATTAACTAGAAATGCCGCCGCGAATTATGATCGTTGCGGCATTTTTTTATTCGAAGAATTTTGATTAGATATCCTAACTCAAGTTTCACACAGAATCAAATTTATGGTGGAATATGGAGAAATTAAAGGAAATCATATGGATACTAGTAGTGGCTAATATATTATGTGATGAAAGAAAATAGATCATGTTGCCGGGCAAAGGAACGAATTTAAAAGCAAGTGGTAAGTTGATATCAAAGATTGTATTATTAAATGACTAAAACTTGAAACATGATTTCCGTCACGAAACCCTTATAGTACTAAGCGCTTTCTCTTGAAAATTAACTCATGTAGCACAAATCAGCTGCTTTTGTAGATTCTTCGGTAATTGTGCGATGAATTTGCAGAGGATGTTATCCAAAATTCGTTCATTCAGAATATATTCATCGGTCAGAACTTCTTTAAAAAGATCAACTAATTGGTGAATCGCCTCTGCTACGGGGATTTCTGATAGCTCATCAATCAGTAAATAAAATAACTCACCGATTGTTCGGTCATCACTGGCCTCGCGCTCTTGAACCGCCAAGATCATGTAGGCGATCGCTACGGCTGTAGTGTGGGCAAAGATCCCGTCATAGGCTAATCCTTGGTATTTAGCCAATTTCAAGTATTGTTTACACATCTTGAAATAGACTTCGATTGCCCAACGTCGGCCATAAAGTTGAATGATGTCATCCTCGGTCAAAGAAATGTCCGTTGAAGCTAACACCAAGTACTCGTTTCGTTTGTTTCGATTACGCACAAATACAGGTTTGACTGGAACGATCTGTTCGCCAACAACCGCTTCCACAGACACACTTAAAAGATAACGTGACCGACCACGGCGTTTCTTGTTTTGGTTGAAAATTTCTTTCACGTCCATCATTTTTTCTTCGTAGCGGTAATAGACTTTTTTAGTGCGTTTCACCATTGCAACACTATGACACCCTAACGCTCTAAGCTGCTGGAACATTTTTGGACTAGAAAACCATGTATCAAACAAGACATAGTTGGCTTGAATTCCTTGTTTCAAGGCGTTTCTAATCAATTCAACAGCCACATCGGTTCCTTTCCGGAGTGCTTGTGCTTGGCGTTTGCCAGAATTGGTTCGTTGATCAATGGGAGTTGTTTTACAAATTTGTTTCTTGCCAGAAAGCAAGGAAAAAGAGACTGGAAGAAAACTGTTGCCATCAGACCAACCGAGTTGTAGAAAACGAAAGCCTTTGACATATTTTTTCCTGGCATGATCGTATTGTAAAGCGGCGCCTTCCACTTTCTTCGCATTCGTTCGAGCATACATGGAGTCATCGATAATGAACACGTTTCTCCGAGTATCAGCGGTCAACGTTGCGAAATAGCCGCTGACCGCTTTGGCCAAAAGCAGAAGCAGTTTTTGCCAATTGATCCGAGAATCATTCAAAAGATTGCGGAACGTTTTATCTGAAAAAGGGACGTGACTCGCTTGCTTCCGATAAAAACGATACGTCGAGCCATTCGAAAAAATCGATTGGACAATAAAGGAAAAAAGAACAGAAAACGAGAATCCTTTTGTACGTGTTGCGTTCGCTTGTCTTGAGCACATAGCCAGATCAAAGCGCTCGAAAAAAGTTTTTACTGGATTTGAATATGGGTCCTTCGTCTGAGTAGTTTGTGTTATAATTTTCATAGCATGAACACTCCTTGGATGATGGTTTTGGACGACTTAATTATACCAAGTGCTTAGGGGGTGTTCATGCTATTTTTGTGTCAAAAATCCCATTGTGGTCAAGGATTAGAGTAGATTTTTCATGTTTCAAGTTTTAGTAAATGAGCTAATTTTATAACTCCTTAAAAGTGACAAGAAATTTATTTCTCTTACTGTTTCTCTATGAAAGAAAAGTGAAAACATGTAATACCAATGGGGAGATAGACGAACTTTTACCACTCCAAATCATTGATATAACCAGCTAAATAATTATGAAATTGGCTCATATACTCATTTGCATGAAATATTTTATGCTCTCGCTTAACTTTTTTCCTAACGAATAGGTAGATATACATGGTAGTAGAAAAAATAGAAAGCGTTTACTATACAAGTGTAAAGGATGTGATTCTTTTTGAAAGAGAAATATTTGAGACTAATCGCTATGTTACAAGAAGAGCACAAATATATCAAAGGAAAGGAGATTGCCAATCGGTTAGGTATTTCTGATCGAAGTGTACGTAACTATATAAAAGATTTGAATGAAAACTATTTAATTGATTCTAAAATACTTACTAATAAGAACAAGGGATACATTCTTACTGGAGTCGTTGAAGACATTAAGGTCAATGAGCATTTTGAGTTTGAAGAAAGAATGTTCTTTATCGTTAAATATTTACTTGATGCGTATGATTGGATTACATATGAAGAAATCGCTGAAGCGTTGTATTTTTCGAATCAAACAATCCGATTAGATGTGATTAAAATTCAAAAGATGATGGAGACACAATTTCGAAATTTAAGAATTGAAAGTGTCATTTTTAAAGGAGTTAGACTAAAAGGAAGCGAAATTGAAAAAAGATTACTTTTAGAGAGCTTATCTAAAATAACCACAATTAATAAGAATAGTTTTATCGATTCTTTGGCTTACCATTTTAAAGATTGGGTGGCTCGCGAGTCATTGGAAGGGCTTATGACTTTTTTTCATGAGAAGTATTCTAGTTTAAAAATTCCTGATAGCTCAGAAACGACGTTATCAATCTTGTCTTATTTGATAATTTCGGTTCGAAGAATCTCTCAAAATCATTTTTGTGATTATAGTTTTGACTCTTTCGATCTCGTTGAAATTGAGAGCACTAAAGAATATGAAGCTGCAAAATCAATTATGTATGACTATGGCAATCGTTCTAAAATAATTATTCCAGATGTGGAGATTATATATTTTAGTTTTTACCTGATTAGTCAGCGATTAATGATTTCAGCAGATAATGATCAAAAATTTACTGTACCGCAGGAATTAAGAGTTGGTGTTAAGAATTCATTGAATGTTCTCGAACATGATTATTTAATGAAGCTTTCAGAAGATGAACAACTATACTCAGGATTATTGATGCATCTTGCAAGAGATATGTATCCATTGATGTTCAATTTTTATATAGAGAATACTTTCATTACGACAATAAAAAAAGACTTTATTCAAGGATATTATATGGCTGTGAGTTTTGCGAATGACTTAAAAAAATCCATCCAATTACAGTTACCGGAAAATGAGATTGGTTATCTAGCGATTCATTTCGCTTCGTTTATTGAGCGAGGTAGAACAAAGAATGTGAAGATTGTCATTCTTTTGGGACGACTTCAATCGATTGGCTATTTATTGAAAAATGAATTGGAACGTCGATATTCAAATATATCAATAAAAACTACTGTAATCAGTCAAAACAGTCCAAATGATAATCAGGATCTTTTGAATTTTGATTTGATTATATCGTTTGTTCCAATAGGAGTAGAGCAATCAAATTTGATAGTAATAAACGGTACACCGACCGAGAAAGATTACCAAAAGATAGACAACCTGATGAGAAAAATGAATTATGTTTTTGGAATAAAGGCTGATTATTTTACTAAGCAAAGATTCCAAGATAAAGAAGAGCTTCTTTTAGGACTATTAAATGGAATTGAAGTACCTGAAATGATGGACAGTATCTTGGAGCGAGAAGAATTCTCTTCAACTGATATCAGTGATGGGATTGCAATTCCGCACCCCTTGCTTACAAGTAGATTTGAAAAGACTAAGATAGCGGTAGCGATACAAGAAAAAACAATCGACTGGGGTAGTCAATTTGTGGATTTAATTATCATGATTGTCCCAGGTAAAAATGATCAAAAAAATACTAGTAGAGTAATGGAAGAAATATACAACATTATAAAGGATCCAAAATTATTAGTAGAAGTAAAAAAAGCCACAAGTTTAGACGAGTTTAATAATGTAATTGAAAATAGGGAGATGAAAACATGAAAATATCAGAGCTGATTACTGAACAGAACATTCTTCTTCATCTAGATGTTAAAAATAAAGAAGAAATTATTGACACCATGGCAGTACGTTTAATGGAAAATGGTTCTCTAAAAGACCTAGATGGATTTAAAGAAGATATTTGGAAACGAGAAGAAGCCGTATCGACAGAAGTTGGATATGGGATTGCAATGCCTCACACCAAATCAGTTTATGTTAATAACCCATCTGTAATTTTTGGAAGAAGTCTTGAGGGAATTGTTTATGACAAGGAAAGCTGTCAGTTGTTCTTTATGATTGCTGCTCAAGAAGGTGCAACGGATGAACATCTGGAAACATTATCAAGACTATCAACATATTTGATGGATGAGTTGTTTCGTGCCAAGTTGATTTTGGCTAGGTCCGTTGAAGAAGTCATTTCTATTATTGATGAAAAAGAGGCAGAAGAAGAGGAAGTAGAATCTATTGACGATACATTATCCTCTGGTGGTCAATCTTTGGTTGCTGTTACAGCATGTACGGCTGGAATTGCTCATACGTATATGTCAGCTCAAGCATTAAAAGACGCAGCTGAAAAACGTGGAATTGCGATGAAAGTTCAAACAGATGGATCAAGTGGAACGGAAAATCGACTAACAGATGAGGAAATTGCGAATGCAAGTGGAGTAATTATTGCGGCCGATAGAACGGTGGATATGAGCCGCTTTGATGGGAAAAAAGTTGTAGAAACATCTACCAAACGTGGAATTAATAATGCAGATGGACTAATTGATGAAGTACTTGCAAAAAAAGAATTATATGAAGCAGTGGGCGAAGAAAATGCATCATCCGACTCTGATACAACCAAAAAAAGTGGCGCATTTGATATTTACAAACATTTGATGAACGGTGTTTCTTTTATGCTACCATTTGTTGTTTCGGGCGGGATTCTTATCGCGATATCCTTTATGTTTGGTGTTAATTCAGCGAATCCTGATTCGAGTCAATACAATGAGTTTGCAGCTTTTCTAAATTCTGTTGGTAGTAGTGCTGCTTTTGGTCTCATGGTTCCGATTTTTGCTGGGTATGTTGCATTCAGTATCGCGGACAGACCTGGTCTTGCTCCGGGGGCTATTGGCGGGATGATTGCTTCCACTGGAGGTTCTGGCTTTTTAGGTGGGTTAATTGCCGGATTTATTGCTGGATATGCTATCTTGCTTCTGAAAAAAGTATTAGTCAAATTGCCTAAGTCTTTACATGGATTGAATCCAGTTTTGCTTTACCCTGTATTAGGGACCTTGATTACCACAATTGTGATTCAGTATGTTATTAATACGCCAATCAGTTCGCTTAACGATACTTTAGTAAAATGGCTGACCGGGATGAATGGATCTAATGCCATTTTAGTAGGCGCTTTACTAGGTGGAATTTTGGTAAGCGATATGGGAGGACCATTAAATAAAATTGCTTATGCTTTTGGTATTCAGATGATTACTGCTGGAGTTTATGGGCCTATGGCAGCTTTGATGTGTGGTGGAATGATTCCACCAATTGGTCTGGGATTAGCGACAACCTTCTTTAGAAATAAATTTACGGATCAAGATCGCGAGACCGGTAAGATAGCGTATGTGTTAGGTTCTTGCTTTATCACAGAAGGAGTCATTCCTTTTGCAGCAGCAGACCCTATTAGAGTTATCCCAGCAAATATTATCGGAGCAGCAGTAGGCGGTGCCTTATCAATGGCGTTTGGAATTGAATTAACGGCACCTCATGGTGGAATTTTTGTTATACCAATAGCCATCAATCGTCCAATTATATATATTGCTTGCATTTTAGCAGGTAGTGTAGTGACTATGCTAATTGTTGGACTTACTAAAAAATCTATTGTTCCAAATAAAGAATTTAATGGAGGTATTGAAAATGTTAGTGACGTCAAAGGAATTATTTAAAATTAGTAAAGAGAAAGGAGTCGCCATTCCTGCACCCAATTTTATTGATGCACAATCGATGAAAGACTATGTTGAAGTTGCCGAAGAATTAAATTTACCAGTTATTTTAGCATTGGCAGAAGTTCACTTAGAATTTATTACTTTAGAAGAAGCAGCCTACTTTGGAAAATTCTACGCTGAAAAAGCGAAAGTTCCAGTTGTTCTTCATTTAGACCATGGAATGACTCCAATTATTATTAAAAAAGCGATTGATCTTGGGTTTACGTCAGTAATGATTGATGCCTCGCAGGATGATTTTAAGACAAATGTGAAAAAGACAAAAGAAATTATTGACTATGCTCATCCAAAAGGTGTGGTGGTTGAGGCTGAAATTGGTCACGTAGGTTCGGGTGTAAACTATGAGAACCATGAAGAAACTGATTCACAATATACAACAGTAGAAGATGCTATACGCTTTGTTAAAGAAACTAAAGTTGATTCATTAGCGGTTTCAATTGGCACGGCTCATGGAATGTATAAGGGAGTTCCTGAAATAAATTTCGAAAGACTTAGCGAAATTTCTCAAGCAGTAGAAACACCTTTAGTTTTACATGGTGGTTCTTCATCTGGCGATGACAATCTAAATAAATGCAGTTTGCAAGGGATTAGTAAAATTAATATTTTTTCTGACTTAGTTAACGCTGCACAAAAAGGAATTAGTGATGAAAAACCTAATAATTATTTGGACTTAAAGAAAGTTGTATCTAATTCTATGAAGAATTGTTTAAAGCATTATTATAATGTATTTTGTACAGATAAGCTCAATGAAATAGTTTAATATTTTTACAAACTACTCACTTCGTTTGGTGGGTAGTTTTTTTTGTCGTACCACCACTTGATTGGCATGAATTTTGCTAATCAAAGGAACTGTTTTATGTAATAAAATGCAAGGTAAGATGTATCTTTTTCAGTCAGTTCTGTGAACTGATTTGATAACGCCGATTGCAAAATTAAGCTAGACAACAAAAAAAGCCATTTATGCTACACTCAACTTATATTTCCGAC
>NZ_JCAFYN010000068.1:0-14228 GCF_059374735.1 Enterococcus sp. GPZ-007
GAAGTGTGACGTGAGCAGATTCGTTTCAATTTTTAGAGAAAGGGTTATGATGAAACCAAAAGGGGGGATGTTTCATGACAGAAGAAAAAGCAATATTTGCTGGTGGCTGTTTTTGGTGCATGGTAAAACCGTTTGATCAAATGCCTGGCATTAAGCAGGTCGTTTCTGGCTATACAGGCGGACATGTTCCAAATCCGACATATGAAGAGGTCTGCAGCGGTACGACTGGACACACGGAAGCTGTTGAAATTACTTTTGATCCAACAGTTATCTCTTATCAGCAATTAGTCGAGATCTATTGGCAACAAACAGATCCCACCGATGCTTTTGGCCAATTTGCGGATCGCGGTGATTCTTATCGTCCAGTGATTTTTTATGCTTCGCCAGAGCAAAAAGAAGTAGCGGAAGCATCGAAAGAACGATTAGAAACAAGCGGACGCTTCAAAGACCCGATTGTTACATCTATCGAACCAGCGCAAGCCTTTTATCCCGCAGAAGAATATCATCAAGATTTTTACCGGAAAAATCCCGAACACTACAACGCCTACAGTGAAGGTTCGGGACGTAAAGGCTTCATCCGTCAGCACTGGGATGCTTAACGCTCTCTCAAGAGTAAGAATAGAAGCCCGATAAATAGGAAGGGCAGGAATGGAAGTCGTTCCGGGATATTTTTACGCAGTGTCTGATAGCCGAAAAAGGCAAGGCCGCTGAAGGAAGCAACAAATAGAACCTGCAGCAGTTCATACCCGGACAAAAAGAAGCTCCATAGCCCGATCACCCAAAGATCTCCCAGACCTAAGCTGTTTGGGAGTATTTTTTGGCTGAGAAAAAATACGCCGCAAACAATCAGCGGTTGAAGCCAATAAGGGTGGAACAAGCAAGCACCGCTGACTAGCAGAATCATTCCCGTTACACCAAAAATCCTCATCTCTACGATATAATGATCCCAATCGATCACTGCCAAAACCAATGAACTCAGTAGCCAAAACAGTTGCCAAAGATTGATCCAATTGAAATCCTGTAGGAAGACTAGAAAGAAAATACCGCAAAAGAGCTCCAGCCAAAAACTTCGTGTCGAAAATTTTTCATGACAATGGGTACAGTAAAATCTTTGACGCAAAGCGGAAAGTAACGGAATCATTTCGCTTGGATAGAGCTTATGTCCGCATTGTTCACAATGGGAAGGTGGATAAAGCAGCGATTCATTTCAAGGAATCCGAGTACAAACGACGGCCAAGAAAGATCCGATGACCGTTCCAAAGATAAAATGTATGATGGTTTTCACCTCCCTTTTTCAATAAGATACGAAAAATGAGCGTTTTGCCAGCATTTTCTTTGTACTTTTGCCATAATTGTATTATGCTTTTAGTGGAGCAAAAATTAGGAGGTATGAAGGAATGAAATTCGAAAAAACAAAAGAAGTATTGAACCAACTAGTTGCAGACTTGAGTCAAATGTCCATGGTCATTCACCAAACACACTGGTACATGCGCGGCCCTGGTTTCTTGACATTACACCCAATGATGGATGATTTCATGGATGACGTGAACGATCAATTGGACGAAATCTCAGAACGCTTGATCACATTAGACGGATCACCTTATTCAACGTTACGTGAAATGGCTGATCAAACAAAAATTCCTGATGAAGTAGGACGTTGGGATCGTACAATGGAAGAACGTTTAGCTACACTTGTTGAAGGCTACCGTTACTTAGCAGATCTTTATCAAAAAGGGATTGACGTAACTGGCGAAGAAGGCGATGATCCAACGCAAGATATCTTCATCGAATTCAAAACTGCGACAGAAAAACGTATTTGGATGATCCAAGCACATTTAGGAAAAGCACCAGAAATTGATGCATAACTAATTAAAAAGAGGCGCCCCTCAGTAATGGTGGGCGCCTCTTTTTGTATGTCTGGCTTTCGCAGCTATTTCGTTTATTGTGGTGTATCTGTATTTAAACCGAGAACACCATCTACTGGAATCGAGATCAGGATTCCTTGAGCTTCACTTTGAAGACCGCATTGCGCGCTGATCGCTTTCATGATTGCCAGCTTTTTGTCTTTTTCCACTAAGATATAGACCATCTCTTTTTCCGGCTGTACACAGATGCCCCATTTTTTCAGCGTCTCTTGAGAATCAAGTCGACGCGCATGGATGACAGTACCACCAGCAGCCCCAGCTGCCGTCGCTGCTTCCATGACCTCCTCGCTAAATCCTTGGTTGATGGTGACCATCAGTAAGCAGTGTTTTGCTTCATGAATCATCTGTCTTTCCTCTCTTTCGGCATGTTTTTTTACCTTTTCAAATTTTTCCGAATCTAACATTTTCATAATATACGAACTTGCTCCAGAAATAGGGAAAGTAAAGGCACAGCCTTTATTAGGTTTATGGAGGGATAAGCCCTCAGCAAGCGCGGTGAACAAATCAGGGACCTGTTTTTTTAATACTGGACTGAAAAGAATCGCTTTTTCAGATACACCTAAGCCTAAAACATCCATAACTTCATTCGTGGCAGTCCCCTCACCGATCGTTAAATATTGAACAGGAGAACCATGGTTTTCTAAAATAGCGCGGGCTTTTTTGGCATCTTTATGCCCGATAATTAATACTAGCATTCGAACTGATGGCTTATTATGTATCATCCTCAGAATCCTCCCATTCTTCGATTTCATTAAGCTCTTCTATAGCTAGATCCGCTTGTTGTGCAGACTTCGCTGATTTCCACTTATAAACGACACCCATAATTTGAACGGCGATCAATGGGGTTAAAGCGACCAGGGCTACAACGCCGAAAGCGTCTGCCATGATATTTCCACCTAGGGCTTCGCTAACGCCAATGCTGAGGGGAAGTAAAAAAGTGCTGGTCATTGGACCACTGGCCACACCGCCAGAGTCAAAGGCGATCCCAATAAATATCTTTGGAACAAATCGGGTCAGTGCCAGAGCGATAAGGTACCCAGGGATAATGATCCAGTAAATGCTGATTCCAGTAATGGAGCGCAGCATCGCCAAACCGACACTGACGGATACGCCGATCGATAGACAGAGGTTCATTGCAGAAGCAGAAATCGCATCGCCAGTCACGTTTTCGACTTGATGATTTAACACTTGAATGGCAGGTTCGGCCTTTACAATAAAATACCCAATCAGCATGCCAATTGGAACAAGCAACCATTTAAACTTGCTTGCAGCTAACTCGCCGCCTAGCAGACTACCTACAGGGGCAAAACCGATACTTACGCCAGTTAAAAAGAGCACGAGTCCCAGATATGTATAAATAAGTCCAACGATGATTCGAACGTACTGTCTACGATGATAGCGACGGCTGACTAATTGAAAGATGAAGAACATGGCAGCTATCGGCAAAATAGAGATCATGACTTCTTTAGCGTAATGGGGCAACTCCAGCATGAATTCGCGCATGACATCACGTGTAGTAATGATATCTGGAAATTCGATGGGCGTGTAAGAGGTAGTCGTTGGTCGAAAGAAAATGCCTAATAACAATACTGCCAGAATGGGCCCAATACTAGAAATTGCTACTAAACCAAAGCTGTCGTCGGTGGCATCTTTGTCACTTCGAACGGAAGCGAGCCCAACACCTAGAGCTAAAATGAAGGGAACAGTGATCGGTCCCGTGGTAGCTCCACCAGAATCAAAGGCTACAGGAACAAAATCATTTGGAGCCAGAAAAGAGAGCAACACCACAATCAAATAGAGCCCCATTAATATGAGGGACAGGTTGATCTTAAACAAGATTCGCAAGACGGCAATCGTGAGGCAAATCCCCACACCAACAGCAACAGTCCAGACTAATAAATCACTGGGAATCGCAGGCATCTGATCTGCTAATACTTGCAAATCCGGTTCAGCGATGGTGATGATCGCACCAATGATGAAGACTACGAAAGCGAGTATCCCGATTTTCTTACTCTTCGAAAGCTGGACACCGATCCCTTCGCCAAGTGGTGTCATAGACATTTCGGCACCTAACTGGAAAAAGCCCATCCCGACGATCAACATGACTGCTCCAACAAGAAACATAGCAATCGTACCGATTTCCATCGGTACTAAAACAACACTGATAATTAAGACGATCAGTGTGATAGGAAGGACCGCTGACAAAGATTCTGAAATATTATCTTTTAATTTTTGGTTCATCGTTTCACATCTTTTCTAATTCTACAAAGGGGAAGAAAAATTTTGTAGATCAAATTTGAAATATTGAAAAATAGGAAGAAATTGATTGCAATGTGTTGAAAGGATGTTAAAAGCGAGGCGAATGTGGTAAGGGATAGGAATTCGTGAAATCGCGTGCCATTTCAACACCTACTATATAAAAAGTACCACGTTTTTCGAAAAAATGTAATATTTTACAGGAAATTGAATGAAAATTAAAGCTTTAATTGAAGATTCAGAGAGAATTGATTCGGAGTATGAAAGGAATGATCTAAACAGTTCAATTGTAAGTTTTTATTGCGTAGAAAGATTAACTAAAAGAAGTGATTAACTAAAAAAGACAATGCTTCAAAGACTTACTATTTAGCGAATGAGGTATTAAAGACCTGAATAATTAACAAGAACCCGAACAATCATATTCTATCACAATCGATAGGAATATCATTGTTCGATTTCATTTTGTGTATTTTTACCAGAAAGTCTTTTGGATTAGTCTCTTTTATGTTTAATGTTCATTTTTTGTTAATTCAATTTATTTTTTGACAAATCTGAAGTCGGTACTGCTTTTTATTGAAAATCTCTCAATTATCAGTAACCCGCAAGGCATAGGAGTCCAGTAAGATTCGTGCGATGATCTGTAATGGCAATCTTGAACGCACCTCGTAATCAGGAAAGTAAGAACCTTCCGATTTGAAGCCGACTAAAGCAATTTCGCTATAATTCATCAGGCTGGAAGAGTTGTTTGCTGTTAAAAGAATCGACCCGATTTCAGCATCGTAACAATTTTTGGCAGCGACAACGAGTTCTTTAGTCTCTCCATTCAGCGAAATGAAAATGACGATGTCTCTTTTCGTTAGTTTTCGGCTGATATTTTTGATGATTTCCGGATCGTTATGCATTTGACAGTTTTTCCCGGTTAATTGAAATTTCACCATCATTTCCTGACCAATCATCTCAGAGAAGCCTCGAGCAAAAATAATTACCCGATCAGCAGCTTTAATCTTTTGAATGGCATCTTCGATATTGCCGATTTCGATCATATTGATGGTTCGAACGACTTCTTGTTCATTTTTTAGAATCGCCAGTCGAATGCCCTTATCAACTTTATCCAATGCAGAAAAATTGATATTTTTATTTTCCTGCTCTTTCAAATGATGTTTAAAAGCGGTGAAGCCTTCGTAACCTTTCTTTTTCATTGTCCGCACGATTGTAGCAGTCGAAACATTGGCTTGCTCACTCAGTTTGACGATGGAGTAATTTGGGATCTCAAGGATATGGCTTTCAATAAAATCCCAGAGGTATTGTTCTGTTTCGCTTAATTTATGATCCATTGTTTTACCTTCTTTCAATGCAATCTTAGTTAAAAAGTATCACGATTTACGAAATGATGTAAAGCTTTTCGGGGAATTCGCTCAAAAGTGAAAACCTTTTCGGTACGACATGTCCCATAATAAGGTCAAGGAGGTCGTCACTCATGTCTATCTACACATGCACCATGAATTTAGCGATTGATCTATTTATCGAAACTGACACAATGAATCCTTTCACCGTAAACCGGACAAAGGATGATGATATCCAGGCTAACGGCAAAGGTGTCAATGTGTCGCTTGTATTAAAAATTCTGGGAGTCAACACCACTGCACTAGGGTTTCGCGCAGGGTTTACGGGGAACTATATAGAAGATTATTTACGGGAAAAGGAAATTTGCACTGATTTTATTGAAGTACCCGGAATGACTCGCATCAATGTATTCACGCAAGTCAATCAAACAAAGGAGGAATACAAGTTAGTTAACCAAGGACCTGAAATAACCGCGGAAAAGGTCCAAGACTTTCTGAATCAAATCAGAGATTTGCAATCAGGGGATTACCTTTGTATCTCAGGCAGTTTGCCTCGTGGGGTCGAACCGACGATCCTGATTGAGATCAGCCAAATTTGTCAGGAGCGCGGGATTCACTTGGTTATCGACAGCAGCTACAAGGAAGTAATGAACTGCTTGCAGTATCGACCGTTTCTATTAAAGCCCAATGAAGAGGAACTGGAATCTTGGTTTGGAGAAGTCATTGACACGGAAGAAGCCTATTTATTTTATGGGCAGCAATTATTAGACGCAGGAGCTGAAAATGTATTGTTGTCACTTGGCGGTGAAGGAGCGATCTTTTTCACACGAGATAGAATTATTCGCGGAAATTCACCAAAAGGAAAAGTAGTTAACACGGCTTGCGCCGGAGACACATTGTTGGGAACATTCTTGGCTGGGTATTTAACGGATCAGCCGTTGGAAGAAACCCTGCGCAAAAGTTTAGCCGCAGGAAGTTCCACCGCATTTCGTAAAGGTTTGACTGATTTTTCGGACGTTGAAGAGTTAAGTAAACAAATTGAAATCAAAGAAGAGGGGTTAAAAACATGGCAAATTATCAAATAATCGCTGCAACAGGTTGTCCAACAGGAATCGCCCATACGTATATGGCTCAAGAAGCTTTAGAACAAGCAGCCAAGAAAAAAGGGGTTACGATCAAAGTTGAAACTCATGGACAGATCGGTATTGAAAATGAATTAACAGCTGAAGAAATCAAAAATGCAGAAGCAGTAATTATCGCTGCTGACAAGGATGTGCATCCGGAGCGCTTTGCTGGAAAACGAATCATTGATGTGTCTGTTAGTGCCGGGATTAAGGATGCGGAACGTTTGATTGATGATGCATTGGCAGGAAAAGGTTCAGTTGCAGCAGAAAATCAAGCGGTAGATGCCTTGGAAGAAGAAACGGGGAACAACAGCAGTTTTGGTCGCAGCATTTATAAAAATTTGATGAATGGAGTTTCCCATATGCTGCCATTCGTAGTCGCTGGTGGGGTATTAATCGCGATCTCATTCGCAGTTTGGGGGATTTATTCCTTTGATCCAGATAATGCGCAGTACAATGCGACTGCAGCGATGCTGAAAAGTGTCGGCGATGCGGCGATGGGAATGATGGTTCCGGTTTTAGCTGCATATATTGCTGAAGGAATTGCTAAACGACCTGGGTTAGTTGTTGGTTTTGTCGGAGGTATCGTCGCGACCAATGGTGGAACAGGCTTCTTAGGTGGTATTTTAGCTGGTTTCCTCGCAGGATATTTAATTTTACTCTTACAGAAATTAATGGAAGGTTTGCCAAAACAGTTGGATGGCTTAAAGGCGATTTTCTTGTATCCCGTGATCGGTGTGGCAGTAATCGGAATCATCATGTCATTATTGGCTGATCCAATGAAAGCTGTGAATGAAGGCATGATGAGCTTCTTGGTTGGATTTGAAAATTCGAATCCGTTAGTTCTTGGCGTTATCGTTGGGTGTATGAGCGCCTTTGATATGGGGGGACCGGTCAATAAAGCTGCTTATGTCACAGGAACAGCACTATTAGCTCAAGGCAATACAACCTTCATGGCGGGGGTTTCCGCTGCTTGTATCGCGCCGCCACTAATTACAGGCTTTGCGACCTTATTCTTTGGGAAATATTTCGATACGAATGATCGTAATGCGGGTCTGGTTAACTTTATCTTAGGGTCAACACATATTACTGAAGGCGCGATTCCATTTGCCGCCAAAGATCCGATCCGGGTGTTGCCGACAATGATGTTAGGTTCCTCAATCGCAGCCGTCCTTACTTATATGTTTGGTGTTCAAGTGCCTGCACCTCATGGCGGATTCTTAGTATTGCCAGTCGTAACAGGAAAAATCCAATGGGTTGCTTCAATTTTGATCGGTGCACTTGTAGGCGGCGTAATCTTAGGACTGATTCAAAAAAGCAGTGTCGCTGCCAAAGAGAAAAAAGCGAATGCCGAACAAGCAGAAAAATCAGTGATTACAGAATAGAGAGGACCTTAGAATGGAAATCATTCAAGAAGATAAAATCTTTTTAAATCAGTCATTTGCATCACAAGAAGAAGTCTTTCAATTTCTAGCGAAACAAACAGAAGCCTTAAACATCTCGTCTGATGCGAAGTCGGTTTATCAACGACTAGTGGAGCGTGAAAATGAGGGAACTACCGGAATGATGGATGGCTTTGCCATCCCCCATGCAAAAGATCAATCGATCGGTGAACCGAGCATCCTCATCGTAACGCTTGAGCAGGGGATCGAGTGGAATAGTTTAGACGGACAATTAATCAACTTTGTCATTGCCCTATTTATTCCAGATTCAGAGGCGGGAACGACTCACTTGAAATTATTATCAGCAGTCGCACGACTGTTAATGCGTAACGAAGTAACTGAGCAGTTAAAGGCGGCAAAATCAAAAACGGAAATTGCTACACTACTAAATGAAAAAATAGGTGAGAATGAATGAAGACAAGCAGTGCAGGGAAAAAGAAGTATTTAGAGCAAATCACTAATGAAGCAGGAATTATTGGTGCTTTAGCGATTGATCAGCGAGGCGCTTTGAAGAAAATGATTGGTAAATATAAAGAAGCAACAGCAGACGACGTGATCAGATTCAAGGAACTCGTCTCACAACAGCTGACTCCTTATGCTTCAGCGATTTTGTTAGATCCAGAGTACGGGTTGCCAGCAGCAGAAATTAGAGATAGCGATTGCGGCTTGTTGCTTGCCTATGAAAAGACAGGCTACGATGCGACAACACCAGGACGTTTACCGGATGTATTAAATGTTTGGTCAGTGAAACGCTTGAAAGAAGCTGGAGCTGATGCTTGTAAGTTCTTACTATATTATGATGTGGATGAAGCGGAAGAAATCAATGAGCAAAAAAGGGCTTATATGGAAAGAATTGGTTCTGAATGTACAGCAGAAGATATTCCATTCTTCTTAGAGATCGTTTCTTATGATGCGGAGATTACGGACGCGACTTCATTGGATTATGCTAAAGTAAAACCGCGAAAAGTGATCGAAGCGATGCGAGAATTCTCACAAGAACGCTATCAAGTAGACGTGTTGAAAGTAGAAGTGCCGGTGAATATGAATTATGTCGAAGGCTTCGGTGAGACAATCTGCTATACACAGGCGGAAGCCGCAGCTTACTTTAAAGAACAATCCGATGCAACGGAGCTGCCATTTATTTTCTTAAGTGCTGGTGTCAGTGCAGAGCTGTTCCAAGAAACTCTGCGCTTTGCGAAACAATCCGATTCAGCTTTTAATGGGGTACTGTGTGGTCGAGCAACTTGGGCCAATGGTGTTGAGTCGTTTGTCAAAGAAGGGGAAGAACACGCAATAGGCTGGTTATCTGAAGAAGGGAGACGAAATATCGAAGAGTTAAATACTGTTTTAAAAGAAACAGCAACTTCTGTTTATCTGAATGCCTAAAAAAACGACTATCCAAAGCGGATAGTCGTTTTCTTGCATTCTATTTTTAAGAATACGAAAAGATAGCTGTCGTTTTATAAGGCTGCTTTCGCTAATTCAATCTGCTTCTTAACCTGATCAAAACCGGTGCCGCCTAATGAATGACGACGCGTTACAGCGGTTTTGGAGGATAGCGTATCATAGATATCTTCCTCGATCACGGGATTGATGGCTTGATATTCTTCTAAGGATACATCTTGTAAGTAAATGCCTTTTTGCGTACATTCTAATACTAATTTTCCAACGATCTCGTGAGCTTGTCGGAAGGGAATCCCCTTGGTAGCTAAATAATCAGCTAACTCTGTGGCATTGGAAAAGTCTTTTTCAGTCGCATCATGCATGATCTGAGTATGAACGTTCATAGTATCAATCATGCCAGCCATGATGTCTAAACTCGTCGCGACAGTGTGGACGGTATCAAACATGCCTTCTTTGTCTTCCTGCAGATCTTTGTTATACGCTAACGGCAATCCTTTGATTACTGTCAGAAGTCCAATCAGGTCGCCAAACACTCGTCCTGATTTTCCGCGGATTAATTCCGCCATGTCAGGATTTTTTTTCTGAGGCATGATGGAGCTGCCGGTCGAAAAAGTGTCGGTCAGTTCCACAAATTTAAATTCGTGACTGCACCATAGAATAATTTCTTCGCAGAAACGTGAAAGGTGCATCATTAGGATCGAGCTGTTGCTTAAAAATTCTAGAATGAAGTCACGGTCACTAACACCATCAAGACTGTTCATATATAAATCACTGAAGCCTAGGTCATCTGCGGTCATCTGACGATCAATCGGGAACGTTGTACCAGCTAATGCGGCACAGCCTAAAGGCGAGATGTCCACACGCTTCATACTTTCCTCCAAACGTGCTTGATCACGCGTCAGCATGCCATAATAAGCCATTAAGTGGTGCCCGAACGAAATCGGCTGGGCATGTTGCAGGTGTGTATAGCCCGGCATGATCGTTTCGACATGTTCTTCAGCCTTATTGACTAAAACTGCTCTGAAATGGTGAACCTTTTCAATGATCTCTTCTAAATGCTCCTTCAAATATAAATGCATATCTGTGGCAACTTGATCATTTCGGCTGCGGGCAGTGTGGAGCTTGCCCGCCACCGGTCCGATCTCGTCGTGGAGCATTTTTTCTAAATTCAAATGAATGTCTTCATTTTCAATGGTAAAGGTCAATTCATCTTTTGTAGCTTTTTCCGCTAATACGTTTAACCCAGCGGTGATTTGCTGTGCTTCTTCTTTGGTAATGATGCCTGTTTCGCCAAGCATTTTAACATGTGCTAAGCTGCCGGCAATATCTTGCGTCGCTAATTGCTGGTCAAAAGGAATCGATGCGCCAAATGCGTCGATCCACGCCTCGTTTTTCCCATCAAAACGTCCGCCCCATAATTTTGCCATTGTTTTATCCTCACTTTTATCTACGAATTTTTAACAAAAAAGACCGTCGCAACGGTCTTTTTTTAATGTCTAGCTGAACTGATATCGTACAGCTTTTCTTTTAGGGAGGAGGCATCTTTTCAGATACCTCAGGATGAAAACATTGCTGGTTTCCTTATTTCCTGACAGGAAAAGAAACTCTCCTAAGAGCAATGGCAAGATGTGAAACCGGACGGCCTTATTTACCGGCAAGTAAAAGCCGCCTCACATCTGGTTCATCTTGCACTTTCATGATTTCACTTTGTTCCTATTTAAACTGTTGTTTGCTGGTTACCAGCTTGCACTTCAGCGTTTACCTTGGTTGGTAAGCCCCAAAGTTTGATAAAGCCGATCGCAGCATCTTGATCGAAAGTATCGGCAGACGTGTAAGTCGCCAAGTTTTCGTTGTATAAGCTGTTGTCAGATTTACGTCCTTCAACGATCACATTGCCTTTGAACAGTTTCACACGCAATACACCGTTTACGACTTCCTGCGATTGTTTCAAGAATGCGATCAAAGCATCCATTGTCGGGTTGAACCAAAGACCATCATAGATCATTTGGCATAATTGTTGTTCAATCACTGGTTTGAAATGCGCCATCTCACGAACAAATACTAAATCTTCTAATTCTTTATGTGCCTTCATTAATACTTCTGCACCTGGGCATTCGTAAACTTCCCGAGATTTGATGCCGACCAGACGATTTTCAATATGGTCGATTCTGCCGATGCCATGAACACCTGCAAGAGTATTTAATTTCATGATCAAATTAGCTAATGATAATTTTTCTCCATCTAATGCTGTTGGTACACCTTTTTCAAACTCAATTTCAACAATTGTTGGTTTATCCGGTGTATCTTCTAATTCAGCAGTAATCGCATAAGCGCCTGCTGGCGGAGTTGCCCATGGATCTTCTAAGATGCCGCATTCGCAGGCACGTCCCCATAAGTTTTGGTCGATTGAATAAGGATTGTCCAAATCAGCTGGGATCGGCACGCCTTTTTCAGCCGCATAATTAATTTCTTCTTCACGAGACCATTTCCATTCACGAACGGGTGCAATGATCTTCAGGTTCGGATCAAGAGCAGCGATGGAAACTTCAAAACGTACTTGGTCGTTTCCTTTACCGGTACATCCGTGAGCAATCGTTGTTGCGCCCGTTTGATGAGCCAGCTCAACTAATTTTTTCGAAATCAACGGACGAGATAATGCAGAAACCAATGGGTAAGAATTTTCATAGTATGTATTTCCTTGCAATGCGATTAAAACGAAATCTTGCGAGAACTCTTCGCGAGCGTCAATCGCATAAGATTCTGTCGCACCCACTTGCAATGCTTTATTTTTGATAAATTCGGTATCACGGCCTTCACCAATGTCCAAACAGCAGGCAATCACGTCATAACCTTCATCCACGAGCCATTTGATTGAGACTGAAGTATCTAAACCACCTGAGTATGCTAAAATCACTTTTTCTTTCATCCTGATTGCTCCCTTATCGCGTTTTCATTAAATTCTAATTAATGTGTTGAAGCCATATTAGCATCGTAAAATACAAAAAGCAAGCACTTTTTAAATATTTATGCAAAATAATTTTAAAATTACGTGTCTTTATTCATTTTACTTTGTATATTCAAGTCCATTATGTATAGTAGAAGAAAGGGTGTAAAATGAAAATATTTTGCGTTTTCAAAGAGAAAAACATTGACATGGCAAGGCTTTGCAAGTATTATGGTAAATGGTATTGTTTGCCCCACAAGAGCCCCGGAAACTCAAGTGTTTGTCAAACATTCGAAATCGAAATTGGAGGAAAAAAACGTGCGTACAACATATATGGCTAAGCCAGGCGAAGTAGACCGCAAATGGTACGTAGTAGACGCAACTGATGTTCCTTTAGGACGTCTTTCAACAGTTGTTGCATCAATGCTACGCGGAAAAAATAAACCAACATTCACACCACATATTGACACTGGTGATTTTGTAATTGTAATCAATGCAGACAAAGTTAAATTAACAGGTAAGAAAGCAACTGACAAGATTTATTACCGTCACTCAAACTTCCCTGGTGGATTGAAATCAATCTCAGCAGGCGAAATGCGTGCTAAAAATTCTCGCCGTTTGGTCGAAACTTCTGTTAAAGGTATGCTTCCTAAAAACACTTTAGGACGCGCTCAAGGCATGAAACTTCACGTTTACGGTGGAGCAGAACATCCACATGCAGCACAACAACCAGAAGTCTTAGACATCACAAACTTAATTTAATAGGAGGGAAATTCATTGGCACAAGTTCAATATAGCGGCACAGGCCGTCGTAAAAATGCAGTTGCTCGCGTACGTTTAGTACCAGGAACTGGTAAAATTACTGTAAATAAAAAAGACGTTGAAGAATATATCCCACATGCTGACCTACGTTTAGTAATCAACCAACCATTTGGTGTTACTGAAACAACTGGTTCATACGATGTATTCGTAAACGTAAACGGTGGAGGCTACGCAGGTCAAGCCGGCGCTATCCGTCACGGTATCTCACGCGCTTTATTAGAAGTAGATCCTGATTTCCGCGCACCATTAAAACGCGCTGGATTACTTACACGTGATTCACGTATGGTTGAACGTAAAAAACCAGGTCTTAAGAAAGCACGTAAAGCTTCACAATTCTCAAAACGTTAATATATCCTTATATATCAACATTTCAGACACTTTCCAATTTTTGGAGAGTGTCTTTTTTTATTTGAAAAAACGCCATTTAATTGTGAATTATCGACTGCCGTAGTTTATGTTGACCTGATATACTGATGTAAAAGGATATCTATAAAGGGGAACAGAAGTGGATAAAAAGAAACCACGCGGTCAAGATCGCAAACTAAAAATGTTACTTAGACACATTAACGAGTTCACTCCATTTCTTGAAACAGATGGTGATTATGAACATTTTCATGTGCCAAGTGATCCGTTTATTGACAGTCTAAAAACTAAAGGAAAAATAAAGACAGAATTTTGTAGAGCTTGGATACGTACTACTGAAAAATTCATTCTTCAAAAACCTATTGAATTATCATTTTGTAAAGTTGTTGCTGTAATAGCAGTTCCTTATTATTGGAACTCTCAAATTATCATTTTTTATGATGAAGATTACTATAATCATTTTTGGGATAGAACAGGTCCTGAACAATTTTGGAAAAAAATGGAACAGAATTATTCGTTTTGTGGAGAGCGTAATATCAAAACATCCTTATGTGAGATTTGCTATCGAGAAACAATTATTGATGATGGGACATTTGTAAATGACT
>NZ_JCAFYN010000069.1:0-13674 GCF_059374735.1 Enterococcus sp. GPZ-007
TTGAACATTGAGGACGTTGAGTTTGTCCGTTTCTTTCTCGAGGGTGCTGAAGAGACGCTCTTCAGCAAGAAAAAAAGTCTCATCCAGTTAACAATCTTAAGCCTTATTACCCAAAAAGTATACGGTATCTGTTTTCCGTTATATATATGGATGCGCTTACGTTTTTGTTTTCTGAGCCCCTTCTAAACCATTCAGATCGTATGCTCTAAAATACAATCTCTAGAAGGACCACTCCAATACTGAGTATTAGCAGCAATACCCCACTAAAAAGGAGAATAAGGCTTCGCTCCTTTTTTGTGAAGTATTTGTAAGTTGAAAAAAATATTATACCCGAACCATAAACAAATAGTAGGATAGACAGGGTTAACGACATAATCGAATTATCCAAGTTTAAATTCCCCTTGCTTATTAGAGTTAGGGTTTTAGTCTTCCGATTTCACATGGATTTCCCTATAAACCACAGTCAAGCTTACCGGGCTGACGTATTACTTGCGAGTAAATTTTTAGAATAAGCTTATTCTACTACTTTATATTGCCCGTGTCATTTTTAAGATGGACAGTGTTTTTATAAATTATATACCAAGTTAATCCTAATGTTTCTTAGATATTTACAATGATTTGCACAACAATCGAAAGATACATTCAATGTTATTACGGTGCGACACGTTCCTAACTGAAAAGGTTAGGCACACAAGTTTATTTGTGTAGAACTAATGATTCGAGGAGTGAAATGATGGGGTAATGCCCTGAAGCACTCCCTCTGATACTCCGAAGGTTAGATGGTTAGCTGTCAAAAGCTCGGTGAAGTCGGCTGAGAGTTACCGTAATTACACTACGTAATCGAAAGCTGTCCAGCGGTGGGTGGTGTAAACTATAAGTCGGGAGTCCATAAATTATTCATGGTGAGAATGTGCTTTGGCACTGACAAACTCGCGAATGTACGGATCTATAAGCTTGGGGTACAGAAATGTATCTTGCCCGCACAATTCAATTGTGGCACAGGGGGCGACTTACGGTTTAGTAAGAATCGTAGTCATGAATAACCGTGCAATGTTAAAGGCATTGGAAAGTCGCAGGTTCAGAGTGAGCACCTAAAAGTAAATGCACGGATAGAATTATTGGAACTTGGAAAGCTAGTGACGTGGAGGACTAACCTCCTTTGAAACGTTTGAGTCGAAGAACAATAAGCTCATTTACACTAGTTAGAGTAGTGGCACAGTACCGGTGAAGCAGTGATAATAAGCTGTGGAGGGATAGCCACGAGTCAAATGTATTACTAGTAGTTATGATGCATCCATAGAATCGAGTAAGACAAAATAAACGCCGACATCCGAAGGGAGGCGGTGCTATGGAAAATGTATCAGCTTCACACTCAATTCGCCATATGGAATATTATGGCATGATTGACAGCTTTGACAATCTATACAAAGATAGTAGTGAAAATATGACTTTCGATAATCTTATGGAAATCGTGGCTTCACCAAATAATATCTTATTAGCGTACAGAAATGTCAAAGGAAATTCGGGGAGCGTATCTCCAGGCGTTGACAACAAAAATATTGATGATCTTAAATCTATACCCAATGATGATTTTATCAGAATTGTACAAACTAAGTTTTCAGAGTACAAACCACAACCAGTAAAAAGAGTTGAAATACCTAAACCAAACGGCAAGGCCAGACCACTTGGCATCCCAACAATTTGGGATCGAATTGTACAGCAGTGTCTACTACAAGTTTTAGAGCCTATCATGGAAGCGAAGTTTCACGACAGAAACTATGGGTTTCGACCTAATCGGTCGGCACATCACGCATTTGCGCAAGCAGTGCGAATGTCATAAGTTTTTAAATTAATCTTCGTTGTAGATATTGATATAGAGGGGTTCTTTGATAATGTAAACCATTCAAAACTAATCAAACAATTGTGGTCATTAGGAATTCGAGATAAATGGCTATTAGGCGTTATTAGAGCAATGTTTAAAGCTCCCATCATCTACAAAGATGGCCATATTGAACATCCAAAGAAAGGGACACCTCAGGGTGGTTTATGTGTAGCTTAGCATAACCCTCCTTGGGCTGATCCAGAGGAGGTAGGAAATAACTGTTTCTTTTCCATATAACCGCTTTTTAGAAACTTCTTGAGTATTGTTTTATTAATAGAAATATTTTGGGTTAACCATTCATGACTGATATTGTCAAAACAACCCTTAATATCCCCTTCAAGGATCCATTGAGCAGAAGTTTTCCTACACAATACCTTGAATATTTTTTCTCCAGCGTCTTTGGTGCTCTTGAATTTTCTAAATCCGTAAGAATTTACATCCGAAGTAGTTTCCGTTACAGGTTCCAATGCTAAAAGAAACAGCGCTTGCATAGCTCTGTCACTCATACAGGGGATTCCTAGCGGTCTTTTTTCTTTTTTACCGAATTTAGTTATATAAATTCTTTTAACGGGTTTGGCTGAATAGTGGTTCGGGTCCAGTGAGCAAATTGCTTGGAATTTTTGAGAATCACTTTTCCAAATGATGCCATCAATTCCTGGAGTATGTTTTCCTTTATTGGATATGACCTTCTTTATAGATAAGGCTTTTGCATAAAAAGAATGGGTTATCAGGTACTGGAGTCTCTTAACAAGCCTCCATTTCTCTTGTTGTGTAGCCTTTACAATCCTCAGTTGCAGGCGCTTCACATAAGTCTCAGCCTGTTTCCAGTCAATATTTTTCCATGTTCTGTTAACAGTAGAGTTTATCATGCAAGTTGTCCTCACTTTCGTGTCGTTGAACGTTACTTGTTAGGCGTCATCATCTGGTTCATGTAATAGAATGCTCTTCAGAAGTCAGCTACTTTTCAGTATGAGACAAATTTTGAATCTCTATTTCAGCAATTACAACTGAACATTCGCTTTTTCCAAAATCCTATATCCCCTGTGCGTTGTACATTCTTCACAGAATGCCTACCTTTAGGAGCACATGGGACTTACCCTGTTTCGACTGTAAAATAATTACGTGTGTTTAGGTTCTATCTGTAGACCGGAGACTCTGTCCACTTTCTAACAAGGAGGCGGCTGCCTTGTAGCCCATGTCTCGTGCCATTTTGGCTGGGGTGTATCACTCACGTTTCACCCGATCCCATCACGATCCAGCAATAGTTCACATATGTTAACCATGCACACTTTCCCTAGCAGTATTACCAATTGTGAGTATTGTTTTACCGCATTGTTCCAGTAGCTTCACACCCAGAAATTATTTCTACGCATGTACTAGTAGGGATATTACAAGTGGAAGTAATAGCTCTAAGAGCAATTTTATAGTCGACTTTCAGGTCGCAACCCCCCTCACGGGGCAGTTGCCAGTGATTAGTATATCACATGTAAAAGATTTGGTAATTGTAGGTCTAACTTGTTTTAGTAACGAAATATCGTAGACAAGTGATTGATGATGAAAAGGTATGTTGCGAAATCATAAACTATCAAAAAGCATTTCTGATGTGTCTTGGTCTAGTTTCGTCACTAAATTACAATACAAAGCTGACTGGTATGGACGGAAAATCATCAGAGTAGATAAATGGTTTCCGTCTAGTCAGATTTGTTCAGAGTGCGGACATAAAGACGGCAAGAAATCGCTTGATATTCGAGAATGGACTTGTCCTATTTGTCACGCCCATCATGACTGAGACATCAATGCTAGTATCAATATTTTGACCGAAGGTCTAAGGATACAATTATTAGATTAGATATAATCAGAAACCGTAGGGACTACGGGGATAGCTTGGTAAATAAGAGTCACCGCTGTTAGTAAAGAAATACGCTATCAAGTATGCTCTATTCCCAAGAAGCTCCCACTTCAAGCGTTAAGAACCGTAAGGTTTAGCTAAGTGGTGAGTAGTTCACTGAGTAAATTTGCTACATATGGTATCCTAATTCAGTTTTCAAGTCTTGTTTTGTTCTAAGACCAACTAAACGATCGACAACTCTGCCATTTGATATTATTAACATTGTAGGAATGCTTTGAATTCCAAACTTTTGAGCTAATCCAGGATTTTGGTCAACATTTACCTTGCTTATTTTTGCGGACTCTGGAGCAAGCTCTCTACTCAGGTCTTCCAGTATTGGAGATTGCATTTTGCAAGGGGCGCACCAATCTGCCCAAAAATCAACCAAATGTAACCCATTGCTTACTTCGTTCTCAAAGTTTGCTTCGTTTAAAATTTTCATAAAAAAACCTCATTCTTCATATTTTGAAAAGACTTCCGTCATTTCCTTCACCCAAACGGGCTATTCCTTAATAAATTCCATACTATTTTTTGATAATCATAGATAGGGCTTGCTCAATTTTTAATTGTTGAAGCTCCTTGTTTGTTTCTGGATTCTCAAGACAGGATTTCAAATTTTCGGCGACAATAATTCCCATGACCCGATCAATACTCGATCGAACAGCACTTAATTGAGTGATGACATCGATACAATCTTTTTCGTCATCAATCATTTTCTGTACACCGCGAATTTGACCTTCTGTTCTCTTCAATCGATTAACAATTTTTCTATTGCATGACGTCAAATGACAACATCACCTTTCCAGCTAGACATGCCGCCCATAACATTCGTCACATCAAATCCATTGTTGCTTAGGAAGATACAAGCATTAATGGATCGGGAGCCAGAGTGACAAATAACAAAATAAGGTTTTGTTTTATCTAGATTTTTATAAGCCTGATCTATGTTGCTGAGGGGAATATTTTTTGAATTTAAGATATGACCGTTTTTAAATTCATAGATTTCTCTTACGTCCAAGATAGTTAATTCTTCATTTTTTTGTTTTTGATAAAATTCATCGATAGAAATGGATTTATACATGATTAATTTCCTCCGGATATACTTCATTGTATAAAGAAAAGGCACCGTCAAGATTCACAGCATCAAATCCAGCCTGTTTTAAAATCCGCTCTCCGATGTAGCTTCGTAGACCACTATGACATGTGACAATGTATGATTTATTCGGATCTAATTCTGAAATGCGGCAACGTAGATCGTTCAATGGGATATGAATCGCGGCTTTGAATCTTCCGTTCGTAGATAATTCTTCTGTTTCACGAACATCAAGTAAAACTTTCTTTCTAGTCGTTACTTCTTCTTTTAAGTGATACCACTGAACGTTATCGCTTAGACCTTCTGATAAATTCATGGCAGCGTAACCCAGCATATTCACGGGATCTTTAGCAGAACCAAATGGTGGAGCATAGGTGAGCTCCAATTCAGGTAGATCGAAAATAGTAAGTTGCCCCTTTATAGCTGTTGCTAAGACATCAATGCGTTTATCTACACCTTTTTCACCAACTCCTTGTGCACCGTAAATTTCACCTGTTTTTGGATTGAATATCAATTTTAGGGTAATATCTGTAGCTCCAGGATAGTAGCCTGCATGATCTTTCCCAGAGGTGTGGACCACTTGAAAATTTAATCCTGATTGTCTAGCAACTCGCTCACTTAATCCTGTTGAAGCAGCAGTCAAATTGAATACGCGAACGATTGCAGTACCAATGCTACCTTTATTCTTACGTTGCATCCCAGAAATAATATCTGCTACCTGTCTGCCTTGACGATTTGCTGGAGATGCAAGAGCAATTAATGCGTCTTCACCAGTAATTTGTTGTTTTACTATGATTGCGTCCCCTACAGCATAGATGCCTTCAATATTTGTTTGATAATGATCATCAACTAGGATTCCACCACGCATTCCTAACTTGATACCCGCTTCTTTAGCTAATGAATTTTCTGGTTGGACACCCACTGATAAGATAGTTAAATCAGAATTTATCTTTGATCCATCTTCTAAGATGATTTCTTTTCCTTCATTTTTAAATTCAACAGCCGATTGAGAGGTGATCACCCTGATGCCGTTTTTTACAAGTTCATTCTTTACGAAAGCGGCCATTTCTTCATCTAATGGTGGCAGGACATGGGGCGCTTTTTCCACCAGAGTCACTTTAAGCCCTCTTTTTTGTAAGTTTTCTGCCATCTCTAGTCCGATAAAGCCAGCACCAATAACAGTTGCATTTACTGGCTGTACATTGTCGAGCTGGTTCATGATAGCATCCAGATCCGGTACATTTCTAAGGCTGAAAGCATTCTTGGCAGAATCTATTCCTGTAATTGGTGGTATGAATGGTTTTGCACCAGGAGAAAGAATCAGATAATCATAGGATTCTTCAAATACTTCTTCTTCGTGTTTAACAGTTACAGTCTTGCGATCTGGCTGAATCGAAAGTACTTCATGCATCGGTCGGACATCTAGTGAAAATCTTTCTCTCAAGGTTTCAGGTGTTTGGACGATCAAAGCTTCTCGTTCACTAATTTCACCAGAAACATAATAAGGCAAACCACAGTTAGCAAAAGAAACAAAAGGACCTTTTTCTAAAACAACGATCTCTGCATTTTCCATTAAGCGACGTAAACGAGTGGCAGCCGACATTCCGCCAGCAACGCCACCAACAATAATTATCTTAGTCATTCTACTTTCCTCCTCTAGTTGGACCATTCCATCTACTCATACCGCCACGTACATTAATTACTTTATAGCCCTTCTTTTTTAGAATGCGAGAGGCCTGTTTACTGCGTACACCAGATTGACAAATAACATAGATTTCCTCGTTCTTATCTTGCTCATAACTCTCGATTTTATTGACGGGGATGTTTTTAGCATTTTTTATATGCCCCGACCGGTATTCTGATGGTGTTCTAACGTCTAATAAAATAAAGCTTTTGTCTGTTTTTCTTGCAAGCTCTTCAGTAGAAATACTTGGAATACTACTAAAAAATCCAAACATAATCACATCTCCTTTTATACCCTTGTGGGTATATTAAACATGATAAATAAGGTGTTGTCAATAAATAAATTTAGAATGATCGTTCATTTAACAAGAATAAAAAATTATATTTGACTACATATACCCTTGTAGGGTATTATCTGGGGTGTGAAAGGAGTTTTTTTATGAGTAAAAAAATTATTATTATTGGAGGAGTAGCTGGTGGGGCAACTGCAGCTACGAGATTACGACGATTAAATGAAGAAGATGAGATCATTCTTTTTGAGAAAGGAGAATACATTTCATTTGCGAATTGTGGATTACCTTATCATATTGGAGGAACGATTAAGAATAGAGACGATTTACTGTTGCAGACAGTCGATGGGATGTCGGAGCAATATGGATTAGATATTCGAAATTTTTCAGAAGTTACATCTATTCATCCTGAAAAAAAGATAGTGACTGTAACAAATCATCAATCAAATGAAACCTATGAAGAGAGTTATGATTCTCTGATTATTTCAACGGGAGCTAAAGCAATTGTCCCTCCCATAGAAGGATTGAATACTGCTGAGAATGTATTTAGTTTAAGAAATATTCCTGATATGGATAAAATAAAAGCTTTTATTAATGAACATCAAGTGAAAAAAGCGGCAATCATCGGCGGTGGATTTATTGGACTAGAAATGATGGAGAACTTAGTTGATTTGGGGATACACGTTCAACTAGTTGAAATGTCTGATCAGGTAATGCCCAACATCGACTTTGAGCTTGCTCAGATTTTACATGCTCAAATTGATCTACATGGTGTAAAGCTTATATTGGGAGATGGTTTGAAAGCGTTTCAGGAAAAAGGGAAAGAGTTACTGTTAAATAGTGGAAAAGTGATTTCTACAGAGTTAACTATTTTATCAATTGGCGTGACTCCTGAAAATACACTAGCAAAAAAAGCTGGATTAGAGTTAGGCTTACGTGGTGCAATTAAAGTCAATGATAAATTGGAGACAAGTATTCCTGGAATTTATGCTATTGGGGATGTCATTGAAGTTACCGACTTTGTGAATGAAAATCCAACATTGATTCCTTTGGCTTGGCCTGCCAATCGTCAAGGACGTCTGGTTGCGGATATTATTAATGGTATTGATACCAGCTATAAAGGTACTCAGGGAACATCCGTCGCAAAAATTTTCGAACTTACAGCAGCATCCACAGGAAATTCGGAAAAAGTTCTACAACGCCTAAAGGTTCCATATAAAAGTATCCATATCCATCCAAATTCACATGCGGGCTATTATCCAGATGCTAGTCCTATTGCATTAAAATTATTATTTGGTATGAATGGAAAAATATTAGGTGCACAAGGAGTAGGGACGGAAGGCGTTGAAAAAAGAATCGATGTGATTTCAACAGCAATGAAATTTGGAGCTAAAGCCGATGAATTAGCTAGTATCGAACTTGCTTATGCACCGCCGTATTCTAGTGCAAAAGATCCAGTAAATATGTTGGGGTATACAGCGGATAATCTATTATCTGGAAGAATTGAAACCGTTTCTTGGAGTGAAGTAAAAGATTTAATAGAGAATAAAGCCTATTTATTAGATATAAGAGAAGAATTTGAACGAGCTACAGGGGAACTACCTAATAGCCACATTATCCCACTTTCTCAACTACGCGGTCGTTTAGATGAGCTCCCTAAAGATCAGATAATCTATGTGTACTGTCAAGTTGGATTAAGAGGATATAATGCGGCAAGGATACTAACGCAAAACGGATTCCGTGCAAAAAATATTGATGGCGGATATAAAACTTATAAACAAGCTCATTACGAGGTGAAAAAAAATCAAGAAGAGAAAATCGTTAGTTCTTCTAAGCCAATGAAAAATGAAGTTCCGACTAAATCTAAAGATTTTATTCAAGTTGATGCTTGTGGATTACAATGTCCGGGACCTATTCTAAAAGTAAAAGAATCTGTCGATAAGATGAAGGATGGTCAAAAGCTTGAAGTACAAGCAAGTGATTTTGGATTTGTTGCTGATATTGAAGCTTGGTGTAAAAATACGGGAAATACGCTGCTCGATAATAGAATTCAAGGAAATAAAGTTACTGCGATTATTGCCAAAGGAACTGAAGAAATGACTTCAACGAGCATTCAGAATCAATTGCCAAAAGAAGGAGTGCTTCATGAAACTAAAGATGGCGCAACTATGGTTGTTTTTAGTGGTGATTTGGATAAAGCGTTGGCATCAATGATTATTGCTAGTGGCGCTGCAGCAATGGGGAAAAAGGTAACCATATTCTTTACATTCTGGGGTTTAAGTATCTTAAAGAAAAAGAAGATACGAAAAAATAGAATGGCAAAAATGTTTGATCTGATGCTTCCTGCTGGAGCAAATAACTTACCAATATCTAAAATGAATATGGGTGGATTAGGTGCAAAAATGATTAAATCAGTGATGAAACAAAAAAATGTTGATTCCTTACCATTAATGATTAAGAAGGCTAACGAATTGGACGTAAAATTTGTAGCTTGCACAATGAGTATGGATATTATGGGAATTGAACGTGATGAGCTATTTGATTTTGTTGAATATGGTGGAGTTGCAACTTACTTAGGTGATACGAAAGATTCAAACCTAAACCTATTTATTTAGGTCGTGATAGACAGTATGCGAGGTAAACATAGAATTGTTGCAGCTATGCAGAGGAAGAATTGACACAGTGATCTTATAATAAAACGAACGGAGAGAAAAAATATGTATGATGTTATCATTATTGGTGCTGGTCCAGCAGGAATAACCGCAGCCTTGTATACTTCACGCTCAAACCTAAAAGTTCTTTTGATTGAGCGTGGCGCAATTGGAGGACAAATGAATAATACAGAAGATGTTGAAAATTATCCAGGTTTTGAATCGATTAAGGGATCAGAACTAGCAAGAAAAATGTATGACAGTGTTACTAAATTTGAAGCTGAAAATACGTATGGAATTGTTCAAGAGATTAAAGATCATGGAAGTTATAAAGAAGTGATCACAGAAAATCAAATCTATCAAGCAAAAACAATTATTATCGCGACAGGCTGTGAGCATCGTAAATTAGGGATTCCTGGTGAAACAGCCTTTGCTGGTATGGGAGTTTCTTACTGTGCTGTTTGTGACGGTGCATTCTTTCAAAATAAACGCATAATTGTTGTTGGCGGTGGAGATTCAGCAGTCGAAGAAGCTATTTATTTGACGCGTTTTGCTTCTGAAGTTGTTGTTGTTCATCGAAGAGATGAATTACGAGCGCAAAAAGTTATTCAGGATCGGGCCTTCGCAAATGAGAAAATATCATTTATCTGGGATAGTGTTGTGGAAGAAATTGTCGGAACAGACATGGCCGTAACTGGCGTACGGATTCGTAATGCTAAAACAGATGAAGTGTATGTCGAACCAACAGATGGTGTATTTGTCTATGTTGGACTAAAACCATTAACTGAACCATTCAAAGCAATGGGGATCACAAATAATGCTGGTTGGATCGAAACCGATACGGAGATGAAGACCAAAATCCCAGGCGTTTTTGCCATTGGAGATGCAAGAGAAAAAGAGCTGCGACAAATTACAACAGCAGTCGGCGAGGGAGGAATCGTTGGACAACAGGTGTATAAATATATCGAAGCACAAAACTAAGTTGATAAAGGGAAGTATCTCACTCTTCCCTTTATCATACGTTAATCTATCTCTTTTCATGGTTTCAGAGAAGGGTCAAACGGTTTTGGTTTGACGATTGTCTGAAATCATGAAACAACTCGAGAGTGGATTGGTTTCAAAAAAATTCTCAAAAAATGAGTCCACTTTATTGACACAGATCCACTATAATTGTAGTTATATTTGTTCCAAAGACTTCTTTTGATATTTAACGCAATAGAATCCTTATTAAGATTTAATGTTTAAAAATTGTGTCCATAATTATGATATTATGATAACATTAAATCATAAATCGCTTCATTTTGCTGTTAAAGTTGAAAGGAGGGAATCTGATGTCTTATAGATTTGATAAATATGAGAAGAAAGAAGATGGATTTTCAAATGAGGAATTGCGAGAACTTATCTCTCAACGAACTGAGAAATTATCGTCTAAACATTTATGCGAACTAATGAACTTTATTGAGCCTCTGTACGAAAAGGACATTCTAGAGCCCTATTTGCTAGGAAATGAAATGCCCAATCCAGATTCTCAAGAATATACGTTTCTAAAGTTAGCCAGTAAGTACAAGGGAAATATTATCCGAACGCTTATTCTTAAGGAAGATATTAGTAGATATAACTTTCAGTCTTTTGTAGAAAAATATCAGTTGCAGGAAATTACAACAGGATCATACATTTATCCAAACAGTACAATAGATGCTCCATTTATGTTCCAACAAAAATATAGCAAGGCCACGATTGCGTTGGAATCAGCGCTGTACTATTATGGCTATTCTGATGTGATTCCAAAAGAAACGATCATGTATATGCCTAGAACTTACAATTTGAAACAAATCAATTTTGGAGAGCATTCTCTAGTAGAAGTAAAAGATATAACTACTTCTGAAACGAGACAACAACTAAAGATTTTTTACCCAGACAATGATCCAATCCTGCTAATGAAAAATGTAAAGGCAACGATCAATCAAAGTACCCAAATGTCTTTGGAAAATGGACTACCTATCTTGATTACCCCTCTTGAGCAAACGTTGATAGACATTGTTAAGCCACAATTTTCAGTAGAAGAAGAAGTTAAAGTTCAGGCATATAAACAATATATTGAGAAAAATCAAAAAATGCTGCCAAGACTTCAACATCGTGCGTCAATTGATGGGGTATTAAATAAAGTTAATTACTATTTAGAAAGAAGGTTGTATTGATTGAACTCACAACGGCTTAAAGATTTGATCAAGAATATGCCTGACAATGTAAGTTTTGAAGAGTATTATGTTCGTTTTGCAACTGAACGATTTCTTGCTAGATTGCAAAAGACGCCCTATCTAGATAAATTCATTATCAAAGGAGGATTTTTGTTAGAAACGATCTATGATATTCAACAACGTACTACGCAAGATTTAGATACGTTGATTCGGAATATCACTAATGAAAAAGAAGAACTTTTGGTTATTCTAGAAACAATCGCTGCGGTGGATCTGAATGATAATGTTACGATTGAAGTATCAAGTATTGAAACCATCCAGGAGCAAAAGAAATACGCAGGGATCAGAGCAAAGATGATTTTAAAATTTCTTGATGCTAACTCAATCTATAATTTTACTTTGGATATTGGAGTGGGCGATGTGATTACACCTAAGCCTAACTTACGTGAGATTCCTTTGCTATTCAATGATACAAAGCATGAAAGTAAATCTATCAAGATTTATTCTTATCCAGTAGAGACGATCCTTGCTGAAAAGACGGAAACGATTCTTACATTAAGTACAATTAATTCTCGTATGAAGGATTTTTATGATATTTATCTAATTTTATCTGATCCAGAGCTTCCTTCAATTGAAGCCTGTTATTCAGCATTTTCGAATACATGGACTTATCGTAGTGGTTTGCCTTTAGATGCAGAACTGTTCGAAGTATGGTTATTCGTTATTGATCAGATAAAACAGGATACACTTATCCAGAAAACGTATTGGCCCAATTATATAGCCAAACGTTCATACGCAGAAAATTTGAAATTAGGAGATATTTTATTGTTGTTTGAAAGTTATATCAAACAACTCCAACAAGAATATTTGAGACAGAATAGCTAAGGGAGTGACTAAGGTGACAGGGGATGAATATCTTGCGCATATTGCTGGAATACTTAAACAAGAAAATGTAGAGCCACATGTGCAGCGACAATTGCTAGATGCAGTATCAGAATTATTGGAATATTATAGCTTAGAATATGTACGAGAATTATTACCGTCGTTGTTGAAGACATAATTAGAAGAGGAGATACTTCTGTATGTCAATTGTAAAAAGTCCTATCCGAGCATTAAAAGGAAAGTTATTGTTAACAAGCGATAACGATATTTGGGCATATTACCAAGTATCACCAAAAACGATTTCGATAAATAATTTAAAAGCGGTTCAAGAAAACAAAGAACAAATGGCAAATTTGATGCAGCTTCTGGCGCCTTATGAGGATGCGGAGCTAATCATGTTCCCACGAACCATGAATTTATCCAGTCGATTCACGAAATTGTCTGAAGGTTTTGATCAAAATAATCCTGAGCTTGGCGAGTATTACTCCCAAGAAACAGTCAATTTATTGGAACGAGAAGGCACGATTTATCGACCTTCTTTTTTGTTGGGAGTAAAGATAAAAGACCAATATATTGCTGAAAGTTTGAAAGATGCCTTTAAAAAAATATCCAATGAATTCGCGGATGAGCTGTTGGAATTCGCTGGATACGAACGAACTGACGGCGAAACAATACTCGAACAAATCGCCTCAGTTTCAAACGAGGTCTCTTAATTATTGTATTCTTTTTCAATTTGTCCTTTGGGGAAAGAGGAAATGATATATGTGAATTGCCTACAATACATCAGAGGGATGCCTCATAAAATTGAAGATGAAAATTATTGGCAAGACATTGAAGATATTCAATCTGCGATCATTTGTCCGGTAAAGAGAGGGAAGGGCATATTGAAGATTGAAGATGAACTCGGAGAAAGCTACTTGTCTATTCTCCCGATCGGGAATTTTCCAGAGAATATGAGCAATATGAATGGCAGTTGCGGGGAAAACTGGTAAAGGAAAAAACTTTCAATGAAATAGAAAATTTAGGTAGTGGCTACTCTGGATAAGAGGAATAGATACTGGAATGGCAATACTTTTTTTGACAAAAATTATAAGGTGTTGTGAATCC
>NZ_JCAFYN010000070.1:0-13275 GCF_059374735.1 Enterococcus sp. GPZ-007
AAAAAAAAAAGATAGCGGCTCAAAGGTTTGCGCCGCTATCTTCTTATATTTTAATAGTTATCGGGATCTACCGGATAAATGATCTTTCCATATCCACTATAATCATAATGGGTCCCCGCACTGATCTTGTCTACTTCGCTATCATCAAAGAATAATTGATTATCGTCATCTTCGTCCAGATTCGGCAGCTTCTTCTTCGTTGGCAGATCGAGTTGTTTTTTCACGATATTTTGTTCTTCCAGTAAATTATTCAGTCCTAAAATTTGGAAGTAAATATCATTGATCATTTCACCTTGTCCTTCCACTTGCGTCTGCTTAATGTTCTTGGCAGCAGGTGTGTAGTCTTTGGCGACCGTCAGCATTTCACTCCAGCTTAAATCAGTTCTGACGTAATCCTCCACTGCTCGAAGATATTGCTTATACTTCGTGACGGAATTGACGGACAGTATTTTATGAACGATCTTGGATAAGATTTCACGCTGCCGTGCTTGCCGCCCTACATCGCCCTTCGGATCTTCATGACGCATCCGTACATATTCTAACGCGTGTCTGCCGTCTAAAGTCTGTTTGCCTTTTTTTACGTGCACACCGTCTAAAGTAAAATCGATCTTATTGTCGACCTCAATCCCGCCAACTGCATCAACTAATGTCTTCAGACCCTTCATATTGATCTCAATATAATAATCCACAGGGACATCCATCATTTTCTGAACAGTCTCGATTGCCATCTTGGTGCCACCTAATGAATAGGCCGCATTTAATTTATCATAATAGGTATCACCTTTTGCGACGTAATTATTGGCATCACCCTTGTAGCCGACGATCTGGGTATAGATATCTCGGTCCAAGCTAGTCATCAGGGTTTGCTTCTTCTTAGGATTGATGGTTACCAGCATCATGGAATCTGAGCGCCCTTGATATGTCCGCCCCTTGTCACCTGTATCCGTCCCCATTAAAAGAATAGAGAAGGGCTCACCGTTTTTCAAATCGACCGCCGTCGAACGTGTACTTTTATAATTGACTTTTTTAGTCATTTTACTGATCGCCTGATCGACATCGTTATTCACTTTTAATAAGTAAACAGTGGCAGCTCCAACAAGTAACACGATGACTCCTACGACAATCAAGATGATTTTCTTTGTTCTGCTCATGTAGCACCTCAAAAAGTTTTACGTACTGTATAGTTTCAGTCATTTTCTCATATTATGCCCATTAAAAATAGCATTAGTATTCTGCTCTAAACGAAATTTAATATCTGAGCAAAGCGACCGCTGTCATTTTATCAGATACCTTCTTATAATAGCGCGAAAATAAAAAGACCACAAGATTCTTTTGAATCTTGTGGTCTTTCAAAACTAATTGTATCTAGCTTAACGAACGAATTCGTGAGGCATTTAGATTTAGCCTAATGGATTGTTCAAAGCGTCTTCGGCAGCCATTTGTGCTTCAATATCTGAGATACTATAGACATTTTCGCTAGCCACAACGACTTCTTTTGGTTCCATGTTACGGTAAGTCGCCATACCTGTACCAGCAGGAATGATCTTACCGATGATAACATTTTCCTTCAATCCAAGTAATGGATCTTTCTTACCGCGAATCGCAGCATCGGTCAAGACACGAGTCGTTTCTTGGAATGATGCGGCAGACAAGAAGCTGTTCGTTTCCAATGAAGCTTTGGTAATACCAAGCAAGACTGGACGAGATGTCGCAGGCGTTCCACCGGCAACCAAAGTATTGTAGTTTTGGTCTTTAAAGTCAGCGATATCAAGTAAAGTACCTGGCAAGATATCTGTGTCGCCTGGGTCCATAACGCGGACTTTACGCAACATTTGACGAACCATTACTTCAATATGTTTGTCACCGATTTCTACCCCTTGCATCCGGTAAACACGTTGAACTTCACGTAGCAAGTATGTTTCTACAGAAATCACATCGCGAACTTGCAACAAGTGTTTAGGATCGATTGAACCTTCTGTCAATTGTGCACCACGGTGAATCATGTCGCCTTCAACGACCTTCATACGAGCAGTGTAAGGAACAGTGTACGTACGGGTATCAGTTTCACCTTTAACAGTTACTTCTTTCGTACGAGTTGCGGCATCTTCGGCGATTTCAACAACTTCACCTGTAACTTCCGTGATAACAGCCAAACCTTTAGGATTACGTGCTTCGAAGATTTCTTGGACACGAGGAAGACCTTGTGTGATATCGTCTCCGGCAACCCCACCGGTATGGAATGTACGCATGGTCAACTGAGTACCTGGTTCACCGATTGATTGAGCGGCGATTGTACCAACTGCTTCGCCGACTTCAACGTCGTCGCCAGTTGCCAAGTTGCGTCCGTAACAATGTTTACATACACCATGTTTCGTATTACATGTGAAGACTGAGCGGATCGTTAATTTCTCAACGCCAGCGTCAATGATGCGTTTTGCATCTGCTTCACTGATCAGTGCATCAGCAGGTAAAAGGACTTCTCCTGTTTCAGGATGCATTACTGATTTTTGCGTATAACGTCCAACTAAACGTTCTTCTAATGATTCGATGATTTCGTTACCTTCACGAATCGCAGAGATTTCTAGACCACGGTCAGTTCCGCAATCCTCTTCACGTACGATAACATCTTGGGCAACGTCAACCAAACGACGAGTCAAGTAACCTGAATCGGCTGTCTTCAAGGCGGTATCGGTCATACCTTTACGAGCCCCGTGAGTCGAGATAAACATTTCCAAGACAGATAGACCTTCACGGAAGTTTGAGATGATCGGCAATTCCATGATTTGTCCATTCGGAGCGGCCATCAATCCACGCATCCCAGCAAGCTGAGTAAAGTTGGAGATGTTACCACGGGCTCCAGAATCAGACATCATGAAGATCGGGTTCTTCGCATCTAAGGATTCCATTAGTCGTTGTTGGATTTCATCTTTCGCTGCATTCCAGACAGCAATAACACGTTCATAACGTTCATCATCTGTGATCAAACCACGGCGGAATTGCTTCGTGATCGTGCTGACTTGTTTGTGAGCATTGTCGATGATTTCTTGTTTTTCTGCCAGCGCCATAATATCGGCGATACCAACGGTCATACCGGCATGTGTTGAATGTTTATAACCTAGGTCTTTCATGCGGTCAAGCATCATTGACGTATCAGTGACTTTGAAACGTTTGAAGACTTCAGCGATGATATTTCCAAGATTTTTCTTCTTAAATGGTAAGATAATTTCTTGTGCTTTGATCGCTGCAGGAATATCGGCACCTTTTTCGACAAAATATTTGTCAGGTGTATGTTGCGTCAGATTGAAATCAGTTGGTTCGTTCAAGTAAGGGAACTCTTGCGGCATGATCTCGTTGAAAATGATTTTCCCAACAGTTGTGATCAGCATGCGTTCTTTTTGCTCTTCTGTAAATGGTTTGTCGCCTAATGTATTAGGATCCACAGCCACACGTGAATGCAAGTGAACATAGCCATTACGCCATGCTAAAACAGCTTCATTCATGTCACGGAAGATCATTCCTTCACCTTCGCGGCCTTTTTCTTCCATTGTTAGGTAGTAGTTACCTAAGACCATATCTTGAGATGGGGTAACTACTGGTTTACCATCTTTAGGGTTCAAAATGTGGGTTGCAGCCAGCATCAGCATACGAGCTTCTGCTTGCGCTTCTTCACCTAGAGGTAGATGGACAGCCATTTGGTCTCCATCGAAATCGGCATTGTAGGCTTCACACACTAGCGGGTGAAGACGAATGGCACGACCTTCAACTAAGATCGGTTCGAACGCTTGGATACCCAGTCTGTGCAACGTAGGTGCCCGGTTAAGTAAAACAGGGTGTTCTTTGATAACTTCTTCTAGAACGTCCCAAACAACGTCTTCTTGACGTTCGATTTTACGTTTGGCATTTTTGATATTTGAAGCAATCTCACGTTGAACAAGTTCTTTCATTACGAAAGGTTTGAACAATTCGATCGCCATTTCTTTTGGCAGACCACATTGATACATCTTCAAGAAAGGTCCAACGACGATAACGGAACGAGCAGAGTAGTCCACACGTTTACCCAGCAAGTTTTGACGGAAACGACCTTGTTTCCCTTTCAACATGTGAGATAAAGATTTCAATGGACGGTTACCTGGTCCAGTAACTGGACGGCCACGACGACCATTATCGATCAACGCATCCACAGCTTCTTGCAGCATCCGTTTTTCATTTTGAACGATGATGTTTGGTGCATTCAAGTCTAACAAACGTTTCAAACGATTGTTACGGTTGATTACACGACGGTATAAGTCATTCAAGTCAGAAGTCGCAAAACGACCCCCTTCTAACTGAACCATCGGACGAAGATCCGGCGGGATAACAGGGATAACATCCATAACCATCCAGCCTGGCAGATTACCAGAAGAACGGAAGGCTTCTAAAACATCTAAACGACGAATAGCACGTGTCCGTTTTTGTCCTTGAGCAGTCTTCAACTCTTCTTTTAATTCTGCTGATTCGCCATCAAGATCAACTTGATCTAATAATTGTTTGATCGCTTCGGCACCCATTGCCGCATGGAATTCTTGACCGTATTGATCACGTTTTTCACGATATTCACGTTCAGTCAGTAATTGTTTCTTCTCTAAACTAGTATTCCCAGCATCGATCACGACATAAGATGCAAAGTAGATAATTTCTTCTAACGCACGAGGACTCATGTCTAGCACAAGACCCATCCGAGAAGGAATTCCTTTGAAATACCAGATATGTGTTACAGGAGCTGCTAATTCGATATGACCCATACGTTCACGACGAACTTTAGAACGGGTAACTTCGACACCACAACGGTCGCAGACGATCCCTTTGTAACGAATCCGTTTGTATTTCCCACAGGCACATTCCCAGTCTTTGGTTGGCCCAAAAATTCTTTCATCGAATAACCCTTCGCGTTCAGGCTTCAATGTACGGTAGTTAATGGTTTCCGGTTTTTTTACTTCACCGTATGACCAGCTTCTGATTTTTTCAGGAGAAGCCAAACCTATTTGCATACTTTCGAATTTATTTACATCGATCAAAAGGGTTTCCCTCCATTTCATTTTATCGTAAGCCAGCTAGGGATAGCTGGCTCACATATGGCAAGTGTGATTCTTATAAGTCTTCTGCAGTTTCGATTTCTTGGATCAAATCTGATTTTTGTTCGGCTTTTTCAGCAGCTGCTTTTTCTTCGATTTCTTTAGCAGATTGTTGTTGTTCTGCATATTTCGTCAAAGCATCAACTGTGATCAAGTCATCATCGTCATCGTCCATATCTCGTAACTCGATTTCTTTGTCATTGATATCTAAGACTTGCATATCTAAACCAAGAGCTTGTAATTCTTTCACCAATACGCGGAAAGATTCAGGCACACCTGGTTTTGGAATAGGTTCACCTTTGACGATAGCTTCGTAAGTTTTCACACGACCAACCACATCATCTGATTTGTAAGTCAAGATTTCTTGTAGGGTATAGGCAGCACCATAAGCTTCCAGTGCCCAAACTTCCATTTCCCCAAAACGTTGTCCACCAAATTGAGCTTTACCACCCAATGGTTGTTGCGTAACAAGAGAGTAAGGTCCAATTGAACGAGCATGCAATTTATCATCGACCATGTGGGCCAATTTGATCATATACATAACCCCAACAGAAATACGGTTATCGAATGGTTCACCTGTACGTCCATCATAAAGAACGGTCTTAGCATCTGCTGCCATACGAGCTTCACGAACTGTTTCCCAAACATCACTATCTTGCGCACCATCGAAGACCGGTGTTGCGACATGGATGCCTAGTTGGCGAGCTGCCATCCCTAAGTGTAATTCCAATACTTGTCCGATGTTCATCCGAGATGGCACACCTAATGGGTTCAACATGATATCAACTGGTGTCCCGTCTGGTAAGAAAGGCATGTCTTCTTCTGGCATAATGCGAGAAACGACCCCTTTGTTTCCGTGACGGCCGGCCATTTTATCTCCTTCATGAATCTTACGTTTTTGCACGATATAGACGCGCACTAACATATTTACACCTGGAGATAATTCGTCGCCTGCTTCACGAGTAAAGATTTTCACATCATGAACAATTCCGCCACCGCCGTGAGGCACACGTAGAGAAGTGTCACGAACTTCGCGGGCTTTTTCACCAAAGATCGCATGCAATAAACGTTCTTCTGCTGATAATTCAGTTACCCCTTTAGGAGTGACTTTACCAACTAAAAGATCACCATCATGAACTTCAGCACCAATGCGGATAATCCCCATTTCGTCTAAGTTCTTCAATGCGTCTTCCCCAACGTTAGGAATTTCGCGCGTGATTTCTTCAGGTCCTAATTTTGTATCACGAGCTTCAGATTCATATTCTTCAATATGGATCGAAGTGTAGACATCATCTTTAACTAAACGACGGCTCATGATGATAGCATCCTCATAGTTGTACCCTTCCCAAGTCATGAAGGCTACGACCACGTTTTGGCCTAAAGCCAATTCGCCGTTTTCCATAGAAGGTCCATCAGCTAAGATATCGCCGACTTCAACTTTTTCACCTAAACCAACTAAAGGACGTTGGTTGTAACTGGTTCCAGAGTTTGAACGACGGAATTTCGTAATGTCATATTTATCTAATGCGCCATTGTCGCGACGTACACGAACTTCGTGTGCATCGACGAATTCAACGACACCATCATTTTTACATAATAAAGCGGCACCCGAGTCATGAGCTGCTTTGTATTCCATACCAGTACCAACCCAAGGAGAACGCGGTTGGATCAAAGGCACAGCTTGACGCTGCATGTTGGCACCCATCAAGGCACGGTTAGAGTCATCGTTTTCCAAGAATGGAATACAAGCGGTAGCGACTGCGACTACTTGTTTTGGCGATACGTCCATGTAGTCAACTTTATCGATCGTAACCTCTAAGTTTTCAGAAGTTGCACGAGCCATAACGACTTCTTCAGCGAATGTGCCGTCATCGTTCAACTTACTGTTCGCTTGGGCCACAACGTAATGGTCTTCGATATCAGCTGTTAAGTAATCAATCGTGTCCGTTACTTTACCCGTTGAGCGATCCACGCGACGGTAAGGTGTTTCGATGAAACCAAACTTATTAACCTTCGCATAAGAGGCCAAACTGTTGATCAACCCGATGTTAGGACCTTCGGGTGTTTCAATCGGACACATACGGCCATAGTGAGAATAGTGAACGTCTCGAACTTCATAACCAGCACGGTCACGAGTCAAACCACCAGGTCCTAAGGCAGATAGACGACGTTTGTGCGTCAATTCGCCTAGCGGATTGGTTTGGTCCATGAACTGTGACAACTGAGAAGATCCGAAGAATTCTTTGATGCTGGCAACAACTGGACGAATATTGATTAATTGTTGCGGCGTCAATGTTTCTTGGTCTTGAATTGACATCCGTTCACGTACAACACGTTCCATCCGGGCTAAACCGATCCGGAATTGGTTTTGTAACAACTCACCAACAGAACGGATACGACGATTTCCCAAGTGGTCGATGTCATCGACATTGCCAATGCCTTCCATCAAGTTTAAGAAATAGCTCATTGAAGCGATGATGTCAGCAGGACGAACAGTACGTACTGATGAGTCTGGATAACCATTACCGATTACTGTTACTTCACGTTCTGGATCTTTTGGTGAAAAGACTTTGATCACTTGAACTGTCATTGGATCAGTCACAACCGCATCTTCAGATGGGTAGTACGTCACTGAGTTCAAACCACCTTCAAGTTTTGGACCTAATTCTTCCATTACTTGATGCGTAAGAACAGTACCTTTTTCGACAATGATCTCACCTGTTTCAGCATCAACTAACGTTTCTGCTAAAGTTAGGTTCAATAGACGTGTTTTAAGGTCTAATTTTTTATTTACTTTGTAACGACCAACATTCGCTAGGTCATAACGTTTTGGATCAAAGAAACGAGCAGTTAACAAGCTACGTGAGCTATCTGCTGTTTTTGGTTCGCCAGGACGTAAACGTTCGTAGACGTCTTTCAAACCTTCTTCAGTACGAGAATCACTTGGGTTTTTGTGCAAGTCTTTCTCGATCGTGTTGCGTAGCGATTCGCTTTCGCCAAAGATTTCAAAGATCGTATCATCCGATCCAAAACCTAAAGCACGTACTAATGTCGTCAAAGGAATTTTACGGGTACGATCGATTCGAACATAAGAGATATCTTTCGCGTCAGTTTCCATTTCTAACCATGCGCCACGGTTAGGGATTACTGTTGAGCCAAAGCCTTCTTTTCCGTTTTTATCCACTTTTCCATGGAAATAAACGCCAGGAGAACGAACTAATTGAGATACGATAACCCGTTCAGCTCCGTTGATGATAAAGGTTCCTTGTTCAGTCATTAATGGGAAATCTCCGAAGAATACTTCTTGGGATTTGATTTCGCCAGTTTCGCGGTTTACTAAGCGTAATACAACATGTAATGGTGCAGAATAGTTTGCATCGTGTGAACGAGCTTCTGCCACCGTGTATTTAGGTTCTTTCAATTCATAGTCAACAAATTCAAGTGACAAGTTTCCATTAAAGTCTTCAATTGGCAAAATGTCTTCAAACATTTCTCGCAAGCCCTCATCTAGGAACCATTGATAAGAATCTGTTTGAATTTCGATCAAATTCGGTAATTCCAACACTTCACTGATTCGTGCGAAGCTTCTACGTTCTCGGTGTTTCCCGTATTTTACTACGTGTCCAGCCAAGTTCTTCACCCCTCTTAAAAGTTTGAAAACCGATCCGAAGATAAATTACAATAATGTTACAAAAATTAAATTACTGTAACACGCGACATTTTTTGCGGCTTTTAGGCAAAAAAAAACCAAAAATAGAACGTTCTCTTGAAAAATATTCGCGAGCTTCTACTTTTGTTTCCTTATTAAAAACCGGAACGGACAATATTTCGTTCCTGCCTTTTATCATTTCAGATAGTTTTAGCAAACTCATATAATACATGAGATGAATATAAAAGTCAATAGTCTCAAGGCTTTAATCAGAACTCCTCAAGATTTTCTTAAAACTTTCAGTAAGTACTAATTGATTCAATTTGTTTTACATTTTTGAATATTCAGAATATTCGACAATTTATTATTGACATCTCATTTTTCTTAACGTATACTAATCTACATCTTAATCAAGTTGGAGGTTGTTCCTATGCTGAACGCGAAAAGCTCACAACTGAATAACCGCTATTACTTTAGCTATTTTAGATAGGTTTGTATTCATCCCGATGGATACAAACAACTTAAGTGTTTTTTGTATCTATGATGGCTAGAGCATTTCGATGTACCAACGGCCGCATAGAGAAATCTAAGTGGCTGAAGCATTGTAATATTTTTGCATTCATAATCACCCACTTAGAGTTTCGATACTTCTAAGCGGGTGATTTTTTATTGAGAATGGAAAAGGAGAGAAAAAAATTATGAAAAAAACAGTATTAGCAGGAATTGGATTGGTTAGTTTATTGTTGTTAGGCGCTTGCGGTGGCGGAAATGACGCTGATAGCAACGACAGCACAAAAACAGTTGGGGTCTTACAATTAGTTCAACATGCTTCATTGGACAACGCCTATGATGGGTTCAAAGAAGGTTTAGAAGAAGGCGGCTATAAAGAAGGCGACAACTTAAAAATCGAATATCAAAATGCACAAAATAATCAAGATAACTTGAAAAGCATGAGTGAAAAACTAGTCAAAGAAGAACCTGATTTGTTATTGGGGATCGCTACTCCAGCGGCTCAATCTTTGTTAAATGCTACAACCGAAATTCCCATCACTGTTACTGCCGTTACTGACTTGGAAGAAGCAAAATTAGTTAAGAGTGATAAAAAACCGGGTGGAAACGTTACAGGAACAACGGACATGGTGCCTATCGATAAACAAATCGAACTGCTCTTATCAATCGTACCTGATGCGAAATCAATCGGAATCATGTACAACGCAGGGGAAGCTAATTCAAAAATCCAAGCTGATCTTGCTGAAAAAGCCTTGAAAAAAGCTGGCGTTGATGTAAAAGTCAAAACAGCCAATACAACAAATGATGTACAACAAGTTACTGAATCTTTAGCAGGTGAAACAGACGGAATTTATGTTCCAACAGATAATACTTTCGCAAGTGCAGCGGCTGTTATTGGTGATGTTGTAAAAGAGAAGAAAATACCATTAGTTGCAGGATCTACTGAACAAATTGACGACGGTGGTTTAGCTACAGTTGGAATTGACTATAAATCACTCGGTAAACAAACCGGAAAAATGGCGGCAAAAATCTTAGATGGTGATGCTAAGCCGGAAGATACTCCTGTTGAATCTGCTGACACATTGAAATTAGTAGTCAACAAAGATATGGCTGAAGCTTTAGGGATCGACCCAGAAAGTATCAAAGAACCTAAATAAAGAATTCGTTATAACAGCTCCAGAAAGAAAGAAGGAAGAATCATGAATGTTATCACTTTGTTATTATCAGCGACGTCACAAGGTATGCTCTGGTCATTATTAGCGATCGGTGTTTACATGACTTTTCGAATTTTAGATATTGCCGATCTGACCGCCGAAGGGAGTTTCCCTTTAGGTGGCGGGATCGCCGCGATTTGCATCGTCAATGGCATGCACCCGGCCTTGGCTACACTGCTAGCTTTTGGTGGCGGGATGCTGGCTGGTTTAGTTACCGGAATCTTGAACACTAAATTCAAAATTCCAGCTCTACTAGCCGGGATCATCACTATGACGGGATTGTACTCCGTCACTTCGCGCGTGATGGGAGCACCAAACATCGCCTTACTAGGAGAAAATACTGTCTTTACCGCAGCCCAAGACATGGGGTTAAGTAAAAATAATGCGGTCATCTTGATTGGTTTATTAATCGTGATGCTGGTCATTCTACTGCTGGTGCTGTTTTTCCGAACAGAGATCGGTCTCGCAGTCCGAGCAACAGGCGATAATCCCGATATGAGTGAGGCTAACGGAATCAAAACTGAAAACATGAAACTGTTGGGGTACATGATCTCAAACGGCAGCATCGCTCTTTCAGGAGCATTGTTAGCCCAAAACAACGGCTTTGCCGATTTGAATTCAGGTGTTGGAACGATCGTTATTGGGTTGGCTTCGATCATTATCGCAGAAGTTCTGCTTCATAATAAGCCGATTTTGATTCGTTTGATCACAATTGTTGCTGGAGCGATTATTTACCGCTTCATCTTAGCTCTAGTTTTCGAAATGAACGTAGAGCCGACAGACTCTAAATTGGCTTCAGCGATCGTCTTAGTAATCTGTCTATCATTACCACAAATTCGATCGAAATTTACCATAAAATCAAAAAAGAAAGGGGCGGATGTTAATGCAACCAGTATTAAGGATTAATAATCTACATCAATATTTCGAACGTGGAACAGTCAATGAAAACCATGTATTGCGTGGAATTAATTTAAGTCTTGCCCCTGGCGAATTTGTGACAATCATCGGCGGAAACGGCGCTGGTAAATCGACATTGCTTAATAGTGTCGCAGGAACTTTGCCAATTGAAGAAGGTCAAATGTTTTTGAATGAAGAAGATATCACCAAACATTCTGTCACACGTCGCTCGAAAAAAATCAGCCGTGTCTTTCAGGATCCTAAAATGGGGACTGCCGTTCGTTTATCCGTGGAAGAAAATTTAGCTTTAGCAATGAAACGTGGTCAAAAACGCGGCTTTTCTTTAGGTGTAAAAAGTAAAGATCGCAGTTTCTTTCAAGAACAGTTAGCGATGTTGAATCTAAATTTAGAAAATCGGCTGGACGCAGAGATTGGTTTACTCTCTGGCGGACAGCGCCAAGCCATCACTTTATTAATGGCAACATTGCAGCGACCTGATTTGATTTTATTGGATGAACACACTGCCGCACTCGATCCGAAGACTTCCTTGACTGTTATGGGATTAACCGAGCGATTGATTCGTGAACAGGAACTAACTGCCTTCATGGTGACTCATAATATGGAAGATGCGATCCAATACGGCAACCGCTTGATCATGTTGCATCAAGGTCAGATCGCTTTAGATTTAAAACAAGAGGAAAAACAAAACTTAACCGTACCAAAATTGATGGAGCTCTTCCATCAAAATTCTGGCGTCGAACTTAAGGACGATGCCCTATTATTAGGTTGATGCTTAAATGATTCACCCCCTTCTTTCTTGGCAGGCTACTTTTATGTAGCCTGTTTTTTTGTTACACTGAGCCCAGAATGAAAAATTAAAGGAGGCTATCTATGTCGACGAAGGAGAAGATTTTAGCACGCTTAAAAGCGGCAGAAGAAGTTTTATCCGGCGAAGCCTTAGCCCAAGAATTAGGTGTTTCCCGTACTGCTATCTGGAAAGCGATCAAGGAATTAGAGAAACGAGGCTATCAGATCCAGCATTCAGCCAATGGTTATCGCTACCAGCCCTCTGATATTTTGGATGCCAAAGAAATTCAAGAAGGAATTCAGCAAGACGTTGATATAACAGTGTTAGAAACTTCTGTCTCTACTATGAAGGATGCACAATTAGCAGTAATGAACGGCAAAAAATCGCCCTTATTGATCGTGGCAGATATGCAAGAAGCTCCTCGTGGTCGTTTTGACCGCCCTTTTTTTGCGGCCAAACAACAAGGGATCTATATGAGTTTACTATTGGAGCCTAAAGAGCAATTACAAGAGTTACCACAGTATACGATTTTGATGGCAGTCGCTGTAGCTGAAGCCATTGATGAACTACTAGGAATCAATACTCAAATTAAATGGGTCAATGATATTTATCTGAATCACAAAAAGATTGTTGGAATTTTATCCGAAGCAATGACTGACGTTGAAACCAACTCACTAAAATATATCATCATTGGCATGGGAATTAATTTTTCTATTCCACAGGAAAACTACCCAGCGGAATTACAAGAAAAAGCAACCTCCTTATTTCCAAGCGGCGATGCGACAATCACTCGTAACCAATTAATCATCAATATCTGGAATCGTTTCTTTGATCTGTTAGCTGATCAAACGACTTATCTGGAGGCTTATCGTAAAAAGTCATTTGTATTAGGGAAAAAAATTACCTTCAAGCGTAAAGATCAATCTTATTTAGGCACTGCTGTCGCGATTACCGACACTGGTGAGTTGGTTGTTGATCTAGGGGAAGAGACCGTCTCTCTTTCCTCTGGGGAAATCAGCTTAAGCTCAATTCAATAGAAGGTCAAATTCCAACAAAAAAAATGATGTGCCGATTTGCGGCACATCA
>NZ_JCAFYN010000071.1:0-12931 GCF_059374735.1 Enterococcus sp. GPZ-007
AGTAATCAAAAAACTTTTTGTTTAAACGATAGCCCTGTCCCCAAACTGTTTGAATCGCTTCATCACCAAATTCATTCGCTAGTTTTTCGTTGACTTTTGAAACAACCTTTGAAAGACTTGCTAAAACGGATTTAGTCGGTGCTTTCTCCCAAATTTCTCGACTGATTTCTTCACGCGGTACTGTTCGATCACCCGCTTGAATCAAATAATAAACAATTTCTTTTTGTTTCAATTTCAAATTTAACTCAGATAATTTTTGTTTGACAGTGACTTGTTGAACATGAGCAGCGTCTTTAGTAGCCAAACTCGACAACTCCGCAATCAATAAAATCTCGCGCAAGCGTTCTAGATCTGCGTTCATTGGAATCCACGCATCAAAAGGAGAAGCCGCTGCTTCTTCTGCATTGCTTCCTGTTGCACGACGGAAAAGTTTAATATTTCCTTGAGGCAAATGCTTGACTACTTCATAGGCTTCTACATCATAAAGTGTTTCACTAAAAATGATCCCTTCAAATTGCGCAAGAAATGTTTTATCAAGCGAACTTCTTTTTAGTGTCGTTATCATATTACTGGAACAGTATACCTCATTTCCTAGCTGCTTTAGTTGTCGTTCAAAACTTTCTTCGTACAATGGAACTTTGGTTAAAAGTAATAATTGCATACCGTTCATCTCCTTCAAAATTGCTTATTCCCATTAAAACACTTTCTCTAATTTATCGACGTCTATACAAGACTACAGACAGCCTACATTAATAAAATTCGAAAATTAACCCGAAATATCATTTAATGTCTTAAAATAGAAAAACATTTATATAGATCGATTATATTATACCGTTAATTTTAGGTCAATTTTTAATTTGTAAATAATAAAAACATATGTTGACACTTTTTATGAAGAGTATTATAACTAAAGAACACATTCTCCGTTTGTTAGATAGCAATTATTCCTTCTAAGTAAACTAAAAAGAGAAAACCGGATATCATTTAAGTCTTTTAGTATAAAAAAACGTACAAAAATAAAATTTTTGATTATTAAAAAAATGTAAAAAAAATGCTGCTCATTTTCAATATGTCATAGAAAATGAGCCGTTCATTTACTCAAAACTTTACTTTGCGTTCAAAATCCACATGAAGCCGATGAATACAAAGAATAATCCATACATGATAGGTGAGACCTCTTTGCCGCGTTTAGCAGCAATCATTGTAATCGGATAGAAGATGAACCCTAAGGCGATCCCATCAGAAATACTATAGGTCAAGGGCATCCCGATCAAGATTAAAAATGACGGAATCGCGATTTCTAATTGATCCCACTTGATTTGACGTAATGATTGAGCCATCAATACGCCAACGATGATCAAAGCTGGTGCTGTGACTTGTGAAGTTACGACTGACAATAATGGTGAGAAAAATAAGCCAAAAATAAAGAAGATTCCTGTCGTAATCGCAGTCAAGCCAGAACGACCACCTACTGCAATTCCCGCTGATGACTCAACGTACGCGCCTACTGGAGAAGTTCCTAACAGCGAACCAGCTAACATTGCAGTAGAATCTGATGCCAACGCTTTTCCGACCCGCGGCATTTTATTATCCTTCATGAAACCCGCTTGATTGGCTAATCCAACCAATGTCCCAGCAGTATCGAAGAAGGTCACTAATAAAAACGTTAATACAACGACCCATAACTGAAGAGTGTTGATATCCTTTACGTGCTTTAATGCAACTAAGAAAGTCGGCTTCAAACTAGGTGCAGCAGAAACAATATGAGTTGGTGCTTGAATCAAACCTGTAACCAATCCCAGCAGGGTGGTCGCGACCATCCCGATAAATATTCCGCCAGGCACTCGTCGAACAGTCAAGATTGCTGTTATAATCAAGCCAAAAATAGTTAACCATGTTGTCCCGACACCCATTGATCCTAAACCGACTAGTGTCGACTTATTCGCAACAATAATGCCACCCTCACTCAATCCTAAAAAGGCGATGAATAAGCCGATCCCGCCAGAGATCGCATACTTCAAATCAGCTGGAATAGCATCGATAATCATCTCGCGTAGCTTGAAAATCGTGATCAAAATAAAGATCAGTGACGCTACAAATACACCTGCAAGAGCCGTCTCCCAACGAATTCCCATGCCGATACAAACAGAATAAGCGAAAAATGCATTGATCCCAAGAGCCGGGGCTGTTGCGATCGGATAGCGTGCCAACACCCCCATCAGGATACAGCCCAACGCGCTAGCTAACGCGGTTGCAGTGAAGACCGCCCCTTCGTTCATTCCTGACGCACCCAACACACTTGGGTTAACAAACAAAATATACGCCATCGAAATAAAGGTGGTAAAGCCCGCCAATAGTTCTCTTTTAACTGTTGTATTCAATTTTTCTAGTTCAAAATAGGAATTTATTTTCCCTCTCATGATGCTCCCCCTACAATCTAAAAACGTTCGTAAAATAATAGCTTGTTTTTCCAAACAACGAGGATAATCATATAATAAAGGAGAAAATATGTAAACAATTATATGTAACAGCATCAAAACACGAACATTATCCAATTAAAATACACGACTGATTGAAACCCTTTCCCTCCCTATAAACAAAGTATTGGACAAATACGAGGATACTGGCTAATTTTATTAAGGATTATACTTGCAAAGGAGAATTACTTTGAGACACCTTACTTTTAAACAATTTTGGGAGCTATCAGAAATATATACTGCTCCATTAAATCTTTTTATTATTTTATTAGGCTATGCAATCGCGAAATTCCAGCTAAATAGTCTGCCAAGTCCTGAATTTTTTCTATTTGTTTTGATCATCGTGATGTTTCATATAACCGTCAATGTCTTTAATCATTATATGGATTATCGCAACGCCTCAGATGAAAACTACAAACAGCAAACCAATATTATCGGACGCGATCACTTGGATCTGCGTTTTGTGCGGAATTTCTATCTCATTAATTTAATCATTTCTTTCTTGTTGGGATTAATTTTGGTATGGCGGACGAATTGGGTGATTGGGGTTCTGGGTGTGATCGGGTTTTACATCGGACTGTTCTACTCATACGGTCGTCGCCCATTGAATAGCCTGCCGATCGCTGAAGCATTAACTGGTACTGCCAGCGGCTTCTTTATTACTGTTGTGAGCTATTACTTAGCTGTTTATCAAACACATGTCATTACTCTGCCGATGATTGGCAAAGTTTTCCTGATCAGCTTACCGCTGGTATTGATGATGTTTAATAATTTACTGGCAAACAATACTTGTGATTTAGAAGAAGACATTGAAAATCATCGTAGAACACTGGTTTATTATTTAGACAAACCGGTTGCGGTGAAGGTTTTATTAGCTGTTTACGCTTTTAGCTTTATCTGGCTATTCGTCTTAGTTATCACTGGTTTGGCACCTTGGACAGTCCTATTTTTACTGTTCCTTTTCCCGAAAAATTGGCAAAGCCTAAAAAAATACCGTGCAATACAGGACAAAAAGACCACTTTTCCGATCGTCTTAAAAGCCATGTCAGCGATTATGGTGATCTATCCTGTACTTTATTTTATCGGTTCGCTATTTGTCTAATAAATAGAGCCTATTTAACTTCCTTTCTAGGAAATTAAACAGGCTCCATTTTTATACCATCAGTAAATTAATATTTAACGCACTGATATCCATTTGCTGCTCGCTGGTTATCTGAGAATCAGTAATCAGATAATCACATTCATCCGGCTTAGCAAATTGCTTGAAGCTACGTTGATTGATCTTGCTGGACTCGCATAAGACTATTTTTATCCGTCCGATATTCATCAAACATTTCTTCATCTCTGCTGTTTCGTAATTTGGTGTAGAGTAGCCGTAATCCTTATCGAAGGAGGTCGTACCAAAAATTACCTTATCGACTGAAAAACCTGCTAAGCCTAGTGCAACAGAGCTTCCTGATACATAGGGATATCCATTACGAATCGCTCCGCCAATGACCTGTACTTGATAATTTGTCTTTTCGCTGATCAGCAAGGCGATCTCCAAATCATAGGTCAAAATTGTCAGACGTTTCAATGGACTATTGATCAATTTTTCAGCAAAAGCTCTGCAAGAAGTTCCCGTATCAATCGCCAGAATATCATTTTCTTCAATCAGGCGAACTGCCCGTTCCGCGATCCGGTATTTTTCATTGGTATACTCGCGGCTTTTGGGAATAATCTCAACACTGCGCTGAAAGTCCCGCTTGATCACCCCACCATGAGTCCTCGTCACTAGCCCCTCATTCTCAAGCTCCCGCAAATCGTTGCGAATCGTAGAACCGGTCACGTTAAACAGATCCGCTAACTCGGCAACTTGCATCCGATTTTTTTCATTGACTATATTAACGATTGATTGCTTTCTTTCTTCTGCATACAATTGATCATCCATTTTTTATCACCTTTTTGTGTTTTGTTTCATTATAAAAGAAACTGAAAACGTAAGCAATTAAACTAAAATTATTCTTTGAAGACAATCACGTTCTTCAGCCCAATGGCGTTTTTAGCATTTTCCAGCGCTTCATCAAATTGATCGATCGAATAACGCTTCGTAATCAAGTCCTGCAATGGGATCCTTCCGCTGGCAACCAGCTGTGCTGATGTCCGATAGCCCATTAGGCTGGCCCGAGTACAGCCAAACACACGTAATTGTTTATAATGAAGAATATTCGTATTCAAACGAACTTCTTCTTTTTCTTTTGGCAATCCGCCGAAGAAGAGGCAGCGACCATTCATCGCCATATAATTAAAGCTGGCTTCCTGCGCCTGCGGAGCTGGTGCCGCGATAATGCATAGATCCACTCCTTGATTATTTGTTTCCGCAAAGATTTTGTCCTTCAAGTTTTCAGAAGTTAAGGTAATCAAATCTGGGATCATTTTCTTAGCATCTGCTAAACGAGCTTCCGACAGATCATTCATCATGACCTTCCCGGCACCTCTAGCTCGAGCCAGCATCGCATGCATGATTCCGATCGGACCTGAGCCGATAATCAAGACATTATCTCCAGGGTTATTTCCAGCAATTTCTTGTCCATTGAATACACAGCTGAAAGGTTCGATCAAAGCGGCTTCTTCATAGGACAATTTATCCGGAATTAACGAGATATTTCCTTGGCGCACGGCTTTTTCTGGAATGACCAGATATTCGGCGAATCCTCCTGGTAAGTTGATGCCAAACGCTTCATAGCTTTCACATAAATGGGTATTTCCGCTGACACATTGATCACAGATACCGCAGCCCATATTTGGCGCGATCGCCACCCGCATTCCTGCCTTGTAGAAATTAACGGCTGCTCCGACCTCAACAATATCACCAGAAATCTCATGACCTAAAGTCAATGGTGTTTCTTCACTCGCTGTCGGATAACCATTTTTATACATCCGGACATCGGTCCCGCAGATTGAAGCGGCTTTAACTTTGATCAATACTTCCTTTTCAGATATCTCTGGTTTAGGCAAATCACTTAATTGGATCTTTTCTTTTCCTAATAATTGGATTGCTTTCATTTATACCTCCACCTCAACAATTCTATTTTCCAGCAGCGAGGTCAAGCCCGCGTTGACTAAGCGAACCGACATCAAACCATCTTTCCCCGTACACTGAGGTTCCGTATCCTTCAAGATACAATCAACAAACGCTTGATCCTCAGCCACGTAGGCTTCTCTGAATAAATACATCCAGCTATGCATCGTTGGTTGTATCAGTTTTTGATCACTCGTAGCAACCACAATATTATGCTTTCCTTGATCCCCAACCAAGATACTGCCTTTGGTCCCAAGAATCTCCGTACGTGCATCATAACCGTATTGAACATACTGAGCACCGTCAATCAGACCTAATTTTCCGTCTGCAAACCGCAGATTCATCGCTACAGTATCGTAATAATCAGGAAACTCCTCTCTGACTTCAGGTGAACGATAATTACCGCCATTGGCATAAATGCTGCTCACTTCACTACCAGTTAACCAACGTAAAGTATCTAGATCATGACTGTTCACCTCGCCGATTGGTCCATTACTTTTATGAATATCAAACATCCACGGCTTTGGTTCACTTGGTCCGTGGGTCAGCGATTTTACTAGCACCACATCACCAATTGCTCCTGATTCCACGACTTTTTTCGCTTCTTGAAAGCTAGCGTCAAAGCGGCGCATAAATCCGACCTGCAGCTTCACTTGATTCTTCTCTGCCGCCTGGATCATTTCAAGACATTCCACCTCGTCCATCGCTAGTGGCTTCTCACATAGAATGTGTTTTTTTGCCGCAGCTGCCGCTAACGCGATTTCTTTATGATAGACCGTCGGAGTGACGATTACGACTGCGTCGATCTCGGGATTCTCCATGACTTCATGGTAATCCTCATAGATATATTGGCAATCCACTTCTTTTTGGGCTGCTGCTAAACTTTCTTTTGACGGATCGCACAAAGCGATTAATTTGGCATTTTCAATCCTACGAGCGAAGTTTTTACCATGGATCATTCCCGCTCTGCCAGTGCCTATCAAACAAACGTTAATTAAATCTGTCATGACGATCATTACTCCTTAGCCGCTTGTTTTTTCTGCGACATTACTTTTACTGCTGTTACCAAAAATCCACTGACTGCTGTTCCGATTGCTAGGGCAAGCACGTAAAGCAGCACATTTTCCACTGCTCCTGGGATCAAGAAGACAAAGAAGCCGCCATGAGGAACCGCGATTCCGCACTTGAAAATCATTGATAAAGCTCCTGTGATCGCCGAGCCAACTGTTACTGACGCTAATACACGAATCGGATCTGCTGCCGCGAAAGGAATCGCCCCTTCAGAAATGAAGGATAATCCTAGTACCCAGGCTGATTTCCCTGCTTCCCGTTCTTCCTTGCTGTATAGGTTTTTACCTAAAACCGTTGAAGATAAGGCCATTGCTAACGGGGGTACCATCCCAGAAACCATGACTGCTGCCATGACCATGCTTGTTTCTCCGGCACCTAAGTTAGTCAACGATGCAACACCGAAGAAATAGGCTGCCTTGCCAATCGGGCCAGCTAAATCGATCGCCATCATCCCGCCCAAGAGCAATCCTAACAACACAGAGTTCATGCCTGATAAACTATTCAACCAGTTGGTAATTCCTTCATTCAATGCTGTAATCGGAATCCCGACAATAAATTTCATCACAAGTCCAACGAATAAGACGGATACGACTGGAAGGATCAAGACTGGCAATAGACCTGAAAATGCTGGCGGTAATTTTAGAACCTTCTTCAAAAAGTGAACAGTATAACCGGCTAAGAAACCACCTAACAATGCACCCAGAAATCCGGCATTCATTGACGAAGCAATCATACCTGCAACCATCCCCGGAACTAAACCTGGTCGATCCGCGATCGAAAAGGCTACATATCCACCTAGGATCGGCCACATCAAGCCCATCGCGATCCCGCCTAATTCATTGATTGCCGAAGCAAGCTCCCCCTTGGCGTTGATTCCGCCAAATGCAAAGGCTAGGGCGATACAAATGCCGCCTGCTACAACGAAAGGAATCATGTAGGAAACACCCGTCATCAAGTGACTATAAATACCGCTCTTTTCCACTTTTGCTTCTGATTTTACATCTGCTGAAGTTGTGTAGATCGCTGCATTTGGTGCACGATCAAATAAATCATCTGGATGATCGATCGCCTCGGTGACATCCACTTCCAACAAACGTTTGCCATTAAAACGATCCTTATTCACCGAAGTACTAGCAGCGATAATCACGGCATCTGCATCAGCAATCTCCTGCTCGGTCAAGACATTCTCCGCACCGATTGAGCCTTGTGTTTCCACCTTGATTTCGATATTGCGTTTTTTCGCTGCGATCTCTAAGTTTTCCGCCGCCATATAAGTGTGCGCGATCCCCGTCGAACACGATGTAATACCCACTATTTTCATTTTTTTCACCCTTTCCTATTCAAAAATCTGATAGATTTCTTCTGCAGCAGTACAAGTCATCAGCTTTTGACGGACATCATCATGCATTAGCTTCCGCGACAGTTTGCTTAGAATTCTCAAGTGTTCATCGTTTGACGTTTCCGGTACCGCGATTAAGAACATCAAATGAACCGGTTTGCCATCCATCGAATCATACTGGATTCCTGCTTGGCTACGCCCAAAAGCTAATGATGGTTCGGTCACAGCCGCACTTTTTCCATGCGGAATCGCAACCCCAAAGCCGATCCCGGTAGTGCTCTCTTCCTCCCGTTTCATTACGGCTTCTAAGTAAACGCTATCATTTGTTACAACACCTTCATTTACGAAGGTGTTCGCTAGTTCACTGATCGCCGCCTGTTTCTCTGTTGCTGTTAAATTAAAATTGATAAAGGCTGGTTTCAATACATCGCGAATTTCTGTCATTGTTTTACCCCTCTTGTTTCTTGTATTCTTCGACAATTTTGATTCCCGAACTGGTTCCTAAACGTTCCGCCCCTGCTTCCACCATCTTCAAAGCTGTGTCTAAATCACGAATGCCTCCGGCTGCCTTCACTTTTACATCAGCGCCTACGACTTTTTTCATCAATGCAACATCTTCCAAAGTAGCCCCGCCTGTACCAAATCCAGTTGATGTTTTTACAAAATCGGGTTTCACTTCCTTGGCAATCTCACACACAGTGATCTTTTCCGCATCCGTTAAATAGCAATTTTCTAAAATGACTTTACTAATAATTCCACCTTCACGAGAAGCATTCACAATTGCTTTCATTTCCTCACGAATATAGTCGCTGTCCCCATCCTTCAATTTGCCGATATTGATCACGTAATCAATTTCATCTGCCCCATTTTTGATTGCATCCTGTACTTCAAATACCTTCGCTTCAATGGTCGTTTGCCCTAACGGAAATCCGATCGCTGCTCCCACGTGAACTTCGCTATCCTTCAAGAAATCCCGGCACATCGCTACTGGATAAGAATTGATCGCTACCATTTTGAACCCATATTCATCTGCTTCTTTGCAGAGCTGCTCGAACCCCTCTTTCGTTGCATCTGCCTTCAATAATGTGTGATCCACCATATTTGCTAATTTCTTTAACTCGATCATTCGCTTGCTCCTTTTTATTTTTATTTACACCCTTATATTATCATTTGTTTTCATTTTGTCAATACTTGAAAATGTTTTTTTGAAATAAAAGCAAATATGATACCTTTAGTTTTGACGATAAGTAAAAAACACCAGTTTACCTGAATAAACTAGTGTTTCTCCTATTAACATTTTAAAAGCAAATGAAAATTATTGAGTCAATTTGTCAGGCCAAGCAGAGGTTCCACCTAAAACATTGACCACATTATATCCTTGCCCGCTCAAAAAGGCACAGGCATTTTCAGAACGAGCACCAGATTGGCAGATCAGGTAGTATTCTTCTTCCGGATTAAGATCAATCCTATATGTTCCTAAACTGCTCAAAGGCAAGTTTTTCGCATTCGGAACATGCCCGACTTGATACTCGTAGGCTTCACGAACATCGATGATTTTTATTTCTTTTTGTTTGGTCAGATGATAAAAATCATTCATGTTGATTGATTTACTCATAGATTAATTCCTCCGGTCTCACCGTTTTATACAAAGCAAAGGCGCCATCTAAGTTTTTAACGGTGAAGCCCTTTTGTTTTAGCAGCCGCTCCGCAACATAGCTTCTCAAACCGCTGTGACAGCTAACAATGTAACTCTTTGCTGGATCCAATTCTGAAAGTCGATCTCTTAACTGATTCAGAGGAATATTGATAGCGTCAGGGAAACGGCCATTTGCTAATTCTTCGGGATTACGTACATCCAATAGTTGACTGTCATTTTTCTGTTCTTCCTTTAATTGATGCCATTGGATCGAATCACTGATTCCCTCAGACAGATTAATTGCCGCGTACCCCAGCATATTGACCGGATCTTTGGCCGAACCAAATGGCGGAGCATACGTAAATTCTAATTCCAGCAGATCAAAAATTGTTAATCCGCCTTTGATTGCTGTCGCCAAGATATCAATCCGCTTGTCGACACCGTTCCCGCCGACGCCTTGGGCACCATAGATTTTCCCAGTCTTTGGATCAAACACTAGTTTCAATGTTAAGTCGCTCGCACCAGGATAATAACCGGCATGATCTTTTCCAGAAACATGCACTACTTGATAGTCCAGACCCAATTGTTTGACCACGCGTTCACTTAGACCCGTTGATGCGGCAGCAAGATTAAAGACCCGTACGATTGCTGTTCCGATGCTTCCGCGATTGGTCCGTTTCAATCCTGCGATCACATCAGCCACTTGACGACCTTGACGATTCGCTGGAGAAGCTAACGAAATCAATGCGTCTTCCCCACTGACCTGCTGCTTCACAACAATCGCATCACCGACTGCAAAAATATCAGCGGCACTCGTTTGATATTTTTCATCAACAAGTATTCCTCCGCCCAAGCCTGTTTCTATTCCCGCCTCTTCAGCAAGTGCGTTCTCTGGACGAACACCAACAGAAAGAATTGTCAGGTCAGAGGCCACTTCTTCCCCATTGGTTAGGGTGATTTTTCTCCCTTGTTCACTGAAGCTTTCAGCTGACTCACCAGTGATCACTCGAACACCATTAGCAATCAGTTCCTTTTGGACAAAAGCGGCCATCTCTTCATCTAACGGCGGTAAGACACGGGGGGCTTTTTCGATCACTGTCACATCTAAGCCCCGTGCTTTCAAATTCTCTGCCATTTCCAAGCCAATAAAGCCCGCGCCGATTACTGTAGCCTTCTTTGGCTCATGTTTTAAAGCCACCATGATTCGATCTAAATCTGGCACATTCCGTAAACTATACACATTCGTCGCTTCAGCTAATCCGTCCATCTCAGGAATTAATGGTTTTGCACCTGGTGATAAAATCAATTTGTCGTAGCTTTCTTCAAAAATGCCCTGTTTATTTTTGATCGTCACAGTTTTCTTTGCCGGATGGATATTCGTCACTTCATGGAAAGGTCGAACATCTAAATTGAAACGTGCTTGTAGCGACTCTGGTGTTTGAACCAAAAGTGCCTCCCGATCAGCAATCTCACCGGAAACATAGTAAGGCAAGCCACAATTAGCAAACGAAACGAAAGGGCCCTTCTCTAAAACAATAATCTCTGCATTTTCCATTAATCGGCGTAGACGTGTAGCGGCAGACATTCCACCAGCGACACCACCAACGATAATAATTTTCATCTTATTTTCCTCCTCGAGTCGGACCATTCCAGCGATTCATGCCGCCTTGAACGTTCGTTGCTTCATACCCTTTTTGCTTCAAAATCTTTACTGCCTGTTTGCTCCGCATCCCTGATTGACAGATCACATATACTTCTTTTTCTTTTCCTTGATAGCGATCGATTTTGTCTAAGGGTACATTCACCGCTTTTGTAATATGCCCTCCACGGTATTCCAGCGGTGTACGAACATCTAGTAAAGTGATTGATTTTCCAAGCTTATCAGCTAATTCATTTGTAGAAATAGTCGAATTTTTTTTTAATAAACTAAGCATTTCTCGGTCTCCTTATGTTCTCATCTTAATATACCTCATAGGGTATTTTTACCATAGCGAAATGAACCCTGTCAACCATTCTGTTTGGTAAAAATTATCGATAAAAGCGATCCACTTGACGAAACATACCCTCACTAGGTATATTCTTGGTAAGTTAATTTATTAAAGGAAGTGTAGCTAGATGGAACTGGAAGAAAAGAAAATCCTTAATCGGTTGAAAAGAACAGAAGGACAGATTCGTGGTGTTCAAAAGATGATCGACGAGGAAAAGGAATGCATTGATATCATCACCCAATTAAGTGCGGTCCGATCTAGTATTGATCGAGTAATGGGAATGATTATGGCTGAGAATTTGAAGAATTGTTTTGAAAATCCCGATAGCAATCCAGAGGAACAATCACAAAAGTTAGAACAAGCTATAAATATGATTATTAAGAAATAAGGTGTAATAATGAAAGTTGTTTTCCATATCGACGAATTAGAAAAATGGACTGAAACTGCTAATAATGTTAAAAACTTGTTGAAAGAGCCAGAAAAAATAGCTATTATTGTTTTAATTAACGGTAAAGCTATTAAAGGATATCTTGCCGCCGAAAATCAAGCATTTATCGCTACAGAGGGAGTAACATTTCACGCCTGCAATAATGCGATGCGAGCAAATAATATCACGAAAGAGCTGTTACCAGAGGATGTCGTTGTCGTCCCTGCTGGAGTTTTAGATTTGATTGAATTACAAGCACAGGGCTATGCCTATATCAAACCATAATTAACTATTCACGCAGGATGCTACTCGGGGAAGGGAGTAGGATTTTGAACACTATTGAAAACATCAACAAAAAAATGCATGTCACAGGCAGTCTAATTAATCTGAAAACAATTCAAGAGCACTTTGAAAAAATCAACGCGATGGATATTTGCTCGGAAGAAGAAAAACAAGAAATCGCTGAATTTCTTGATGCCATTGAAGAAGAGATCGATTCAATTCAGGAGAAAATCGGATTTATTAGGCAGATGTGATTGGTTGAAGGTGAATCATTACTAGCTGTTGATTCATTGCAAGTGATAACTGACAGCTAGCTCATTGTAGATGAATTCATTTTTCGTACGCATATCATTATGCTAAACTGCTTGTATAATACAACATTGAGAAGCTATATACTCATCTCATTAATAGAATAACTGCAAAAAGCATAACTGACAGCTAGCTCATTGTAGATGAATTCCTTTTTCCAAAGAACGGAAAAAGGATTCTATTTTCGTACGCATATCATTATGCTAAACAGCTTGTATGATACAACGTTGAGAAGCTATATACACATCTCATTAATAGAATAACTGCAAAAAGCATAACTGACAAACTGACAGCTAATTCATTGCAAAGTAATAACTTTTTCAAAAACCGAAAAAGTTAGT
>NZ_JCAFYN010000072.1:0-12592 GCF_059374735.1 Enterococcus sp. GPZ-007
TTTCGTTCCACGAGCTGGATGGGGGTGACCTTCCAAACGCTAGAGCAGGATAAGGTTGGTGCAAGCTTTCAGATTACTTCCGAGTTTAGAAAATATCCTTCCTATAAAGAGTCTTTAGAGGATTATGCGAAATTGCTCAAAAAAGGAATCACAGGAAATGCAGAGTTCTATAAAGGAGCGTGGAAGGATCAGGCAAAGACCTACGAAGAAGCAACGGAGTATCTGCAAGGACGCTATGCCACGGATAAACAATATGCGGAAAAATTAAATGCCATCATCGAAGCCTATGACCTAACCGAGTTTGATCAGACAGAGGATGAACAAAGTGAAGGACCAGTGATTGATGCAGGGAAATCAACGTTTACCGAGTATGATCGTTTGCAGAAAAAGTTGATTCTTAGTGTCCTGAAAACACAACAAATTCCACAAAGGATGTCGGTCAAACAATTTATTAGCCTGTTCAAAGGAGAAAGTCTGATTGCTCTGGCGACGACAGCAACATCAACAAAAAAAGGAGTATCTAGTGCATTTTCGCCAGCCGCTTCGAGTTACCTCGCGCTAGGGAAGCGACTAGTACTGATGAGTTCAGTAACAGAATAATGAAGGAAAACGAGACAAAAGTCTTCCGGTGGTAGATAAAATCAACAAACTGGAATTCTTCGTCCGTGTAGGTGTTAGCTAGTAAGAAGCTTATTATAGAGCGAAATAGCTTCTGTTGTTATGTCGTCTCACTTGGAAAAAACAAAGCAGTAGGTCAGGATGAAGAATTGTTCTCCATTCTGACCTACTGCTTCTTTGTCATTATGCTTACGTTAATGGCTTTCACTTGTTGTCCAATCTATCTACTTCCATGAGCCTATCACTCGGCCAACTCGGCTAATAATAATTTGATTTGCTCGTAGACAGAATCGATTTCAGGACTAGGGCTTTGAATGTTTTGAATGATAAAAAGGTCTCTATATCTAGCGTCACCATCTAATTCTTTCCACTTTAGTGAATCTGTCAAAGCTAGTTTAGAGATGATTGATTTCCCCAAGTTATTTTCCAACAGCGATAGAATGACTTCACTATTATTGGTTTTGATAATCTGAGGATCTAAATGATTAGCGTAAAGATATGTTTCATTAATAAGATACATACCAGAATCGTTCTCTCTAAGGAGCCAGTAGTCTGATTCGATATTTCCTGCTAGTACAAGCTCATCTTTATAAACGAATTCTTTTTTTATCAGCGGAGAAACAATCGATTTTTCGATTAAGCCAATATGGGCTTTGTTGGCTTCAATGGCATCAATGACTTCCTGCGAGTTCATGATTTTTATTTCAAAGGTTACTAATGGAAATTCAGCGACCAGCTGATTCATGATTTTTGGCAACAAGTAGACAGCCGTGGTATTCGAACAAGCAAGGATGCAGTCGGTTTTGAACTTTTTAGCATTTTTTGCCTGCGAAAATATCATGGATAAGGAGTTTAGCGCGTCAACTACTTTTGGATATAAAAATTCTGCTTGCTTCGTTGGTAGTATTAGCTGCTTTCCTTTTCGATCAAATAAGGTGAACCCCAGCTCAGCTTCCAGTCTTTGGATTTGAATAGAGACAGTGGGCTGTGTTTTAAACAATTTCTTAGCCGCTGTACTAAAATTTCTTGTTTCATAAACGATAATGAAGGTTTTCAATAACTCCAGCATTAGAATCCTCTCCCATTTTTTCTATTAATAAAATTTATATCCGTTATGAAAAATCGGTATTTTACAAATGATTAGCACGCAATTATTATAAGGGTGTAAAAAATATAATTCAAGTAGGATAAAACTGTTAATCGTTTAGAAACGTTTAGAAAGGACAAATGTATGAATAAAACAATAAACAATTTTTTAAAAGCTATTCCGATCCCCCTATGTGGGCTAATCCTAGGAACCGTATCATTAGGGAATTTACTCTTTTCAGAAGGATTTGAAAAGATCGGCGATGTTTTTTGCTTTACCGGTCTTTTGATGATGATCGTGTTTCTCTTTAAAGTCTTCTTTACCTTCAAAGATACAGTCATAGCGTTAAGGAATCCGATTGTCGCGTCAGTAGCGCCGACGTTTACGATGTCTTTGATGGTAATTTCCGTTTTTTTGAACAGATTATTTCCTCATTCTCTATTTACTACGTGCTTATGGGTAATCGCGATTGTCGTGCATCTTGTTTTAATGGGGTATTTCATTAAAGTCCATGTTCTAGCTGTCGAACTCAGCTTTGAAAATGTTTATCCAAGCTGGTTTATCACATTTGTAGGGATAGGGGTGATACCGAATACGTCAGCTGTTTTCATCAAAGAGTTGGGTGAGATTGCGGTATGGGTAGCCTTAATTTTGTACTTCATTTTATTGCCAATAATGGTGAAGAGAATTGTTTTCCAGAAAAAATTGGAGGACTCAGCGATTCCATTGATTACCATTCTAACGGCTCCAGGCTCGTTATGCTTGGCGGGATATTTATCAGTGAGTAAAGAAGCTTCTTTTCCATTTGTTATCACTATGCTGATCTTATCGCAAATCATTTATTTTTGTATTCTATGTTATATGAAAGAAATGCTAAAAGTAGGCTTCTATCCTAGCTATGCAGCATTCACTTTTCCTCTAGTTATTTCAGCGACGGCAATATTTAAAGTAGCTAAAGTTTTTGAAAACAGCTTTTTCCTATCAAAGATCGCTGAATCATTAAGTGTTCTAGAAACGATTGTTGCCATTTTAGTGGTTTGCTATGTCTTAGTTCAGTATGTCATTCATTTGTACACTCAGACAAAGCTGGTGAATGCCTCATCACTGAATTAACCTTAACGACATACTTTCTTTTCCTCCAATAATAGACCTTGCATGAGGGCTGGTGGAGTGAAAAAAATGATTTTCGGCGTAGAGCGCTATTGGATAAAGCTTATGGATATTGAACGAAGGGGGAACAGCCAATGACATTTGGTTTGGGAGATAAAATTACTGTAAAAAATGTGTATGGTGAAATGATTTCAGGAGAAATTGTGAAAATTTACATGAACACTGTTTTAGTATGGAGTGAAACGACCTCACACCTAGTCTGTAAGAAAGAAATCTATAAAAAAGGCGATTCGCTGGACAGAGTCAGTGACCCAATTATTGGCAAGGGTGAATTCACGATTTCAAAATTTAAAAGCGTATAGCGGCAAGAGGAGTTATTGGCTGGAAGCTTGCTACTTACAAACAGAAAAATTGTATTCTCGGGAACATTAGCGTATATCTAGTAGTATAGCTAGGTGTTAGCTGCAAATATGAAAGAATCAAAATAAAAAAATGGAAGTGCATTCTTATGAAACGTACAAGTAGAAAAGTTGCGGTTGTTGGAACAGGATTTGTTGGAACAAGTATTGCTTATTCTATGATCAATCAGGGCATTATTAATGAACTGGTCTTGATTGATGTGAATCAGGAAAAAGCAGAAGGTGAAGCACTGGATCTTTTGGATGGAATGTCTTGGGCACAGGAAAATATTAAAGTTTGGGCTGGCGACTATGCCGACTGTAAAGATGCGGATATCGTTGTCATTACAGCTGGGGTAAATCAAAAACCTGGTCAAACACGTTTGGAATTAATCGATATTAATGCGAAAATTGTTTCGAGTGTAGTGAAAGAAGTGATGAATTCTGGTTTTGATGGTGTTTTAGTGATCGCTTCTAACCCAGTGGATGTATTGACTTATACTGCATGGAAGGCTTCTGGATTGCCAAGCAGTCGAGTAGTGGGGACAGGAACGACACTGGATACAACAAGATTTCGTAAAGAATTGGCCGCAAAATTACAAATGGATCCAAGAAGTATTCATGGCTATATCATTGGAGAGCATGGGGATTCTGAAGTGGCTGTCTGGTCTCATACAACGGTAGGCGGGAAACCATTGTTGGAATTCATCGTAAAAAATAATCGTTTAACAGTAGAAGATTTAACAATTATTTCAGATAGTGTGAAAAATACTGCCTATGAAATTATAAACAGAAAACAGGCGACTTTTTACGGAATCGGCATGAGTGTAGCAAGAATTGTAAAAGCAATCTTGAATAATGAACAAGCAGTTCTGCCTGTATCTGCCTATCTCAATGGTGAATATGGAGAAAGAGATCTATTTACCGGAGTACCATCAGTGGTAGACCAAAATGGTGTGCGGGAAATTATTGAGCTGAATATCGATCCAGAGGAAAGAAAGAAGTTTGCGTTATCAAGTAAGCAGCTGAAAGAGGTTATTCGCTCAGTTGAGACTAAAAAAAATGATGAAGAAAGCTCACTGTAAGAAGTATCCATTTTCTCATCCGTCTAGACCTACAGCTCCATGCTAGTGTTTTTATCGCAAAATCATTCTAATAACACCTTCACTCATTACTACTTGATTGCTCAAGTAGTAATGAGTTTTTTTGACTTATGGCGTGCTTTTTTTCACAGGTAGCTACTCTATTTTTTTCTTATTTGTAAGCCTGATTTCTTTTTTTATTAACAAATTATAAAAGAGTCTTTCTCAATCAAGTTAGTAAAATTTCTAAAAATTTCAAATTGAAAAAGATTATTGAATGAAAATGCATAAATTGAAAATTTTCAAGCATTAAATTACCCCTTTTTTTATTTATTTACTATGATATTAGTAAGGGAATAATGAACGAATGGTTAAATTGATTTGTTAAAGGAATGGGTAAAGGGTATGGAACGAAAGGATTTTTTTGAGAGCCTTCTTGATCGGAAAGAACTGAACCAGCAGCAGATGCTTTTGTTACTAAATTCGATCAACGGACGTTGGGTTTCACGAGAATGGGTAGCACAGAAAATGAATCTGAGTAGACGAGCCACACTGAATACAATCAACGATCTGGCAGAACTGATTGAACGATTGAATCCAGATCAACTCTCTTTTTGCTTATCAAAAAGTCGCGGGATTTTGCTGGAAGTAAAAAATGATGCGGACATTTTTGAATTGACCACTTACATTGCTAAACAATCTGATGCTGTGAAAATGTTGGAATCTTTGCTGCTTGAAGAATTTGAGAGTGTCACGAGTTATGCGCTACGTCACTTCATTAGTGAATCGACGGTTAGAAGGGATCTAAACAAGGTTCATGAGTTGTTGCAACATTATCATATTAAGATCGGTCGAGAGAGTGCAAAATTGCATGGGGAGGAACACCAAATCCGGATGTTCATGGCTATTTTTTATTGGAATGTCTATCGCGGTAGTACTTGGCCCTTCAAGTTTATTGATGAGCAAGCGATTGAGAAGTATGTGGATGATTTGTTGAATAATCAGGCGCTTAGTTACTCAAACATTCCTTATGGTCATAAGCGGCAAATGTCTTACCTTTTCGCTCAAGCGATCATTCGAACTAGAAAAGGCAATTATGTTCAGCTAACGTCTGAGTTTGAAAGGCAATTGACGAACAACTATTTATATCCTTTTTTTGAAAAACGACTACGTGCCTCTTCTGGAATAATCAATCGCAAACATTCGGAGATTCCGTTTTTCTTCGCTGCTTGGTTGGTGCTATCAAAAACGATGGACATTATTAAAGATCCATTCTTAGAAGAGATGCTCTCAAAAATGGCGAAAGAAGATTCAGCGATTTATTCAGCCACAGAATTAATGGTATCTCGTTTTCAAGAAGAATTCTTTCCTATTAATAAAGAAGAAGCCATTCGTTTTCGTGCATATATTACAAGTGCTCACTATTTTGTTTATTGTTTTAAAGGCTTCATTATGGACGTGACGGGGAACACCTATCACAATATCTTCTCGGAGCGCTATCCACGACTTATTGAGAAAACAAGAAACTTTATTCGTGAGCTCTACCTTGAATCGAGAAATCCCATTTTCTTGGAAGATGATTATCTGATGCTTTCTTATATGAGAACCATTTTCTTTCTTGAGGAGCCTTGTAATTATGAAGCGGCAATCACCATTCTAATTGATAGTGATTTGCCTAGATTATTGATTCAGCGATTTATTCGGCAGATAAAAGGCTATTTCAGCTATCTTTACAATCTGCAGATTTACGATGTATTTGATTTCAAAAATGAGCCTGTTGATATTGTATTGACGACCAGTAACATTACCGAAAAGGCTAACATCTATCCCTCAGCCGAGAAGGTAGTTATTTCAAAAACGCTATCAATCATTGATATGTCAAGGCTTGATCGTGTCTTAGAAGTTGTTTCGGAAAGGAACAGAAAGGCTGAAAGGATTTAAATATGGACAGTAGAAACCAAACTTTCAAAAATGATACTGAAATAGTGCGTTTTTTGAAAATAACGGATGGATTTTTTTGTTATAACAGTCATGGTGCTATTCACTAGAAAGGAGTTCAAGAACATGTCGAATAAAAAAATGGTAGATAAATTAATTTATGGATTTATGTCTCTATTGATTTTAGTAAATTCATTAGTACCTCTGACTGTATTAGCAGAGGAAGTAACGACACCTGCCTTTAAACTAGAAACGGTGTCAAAAGGACAGGCGGATAATTTATTGGAGTTAAAGATTTCAGGAACGAAGGGAGGAGAATTATCTCGCAAAATAATCGCTTCAGAAGCGATTATTGAGGAAGCGAAGCTAGAGCAAGCAGGTCAATCAACGAATTTGATTGTTGAAAACAACCAAGGAATTGAGGTGCCTGACGATTTTGCTGGAACAGGGACGATCCATTTATCCTTGAGACAAGAGCAATTAAACGGACAACAGCTGAGATTCACCTATCAAGATCAAACCGTTAGCTATCAACTTCCGCAAATGGCCGATAGCCAGTCAACTGAAGCTACTTCGTCAACAGCGGAATCAAGTCAAAGCAGTGCAGAAACCAGCAGCACTAATTCAAGTACAAGTACAAGTTCAAGTTCAAGTGTAACGACGACTACAACAAGTAATTCTGATGAAGCAACTGATAGCACAAAAACAACTGATTCGCAAAAGGCGGAGAGTACGCCGAATAAAACGGAACGTGTTGATGACCCGACAGATATTAGGACGTATTTTCCAGGTGGCGATGGTACGATTCTAACCGGATCAGAACTTATCTATTTAGATGATCAGGGAAACATTGTTGAACCTCCTGTTCCAGCAAATACGAATGTACGCGTTTTTTATTCTTGGAGCATTCCAGAAGAGATTCGTCAGCAAATCAAACCTGGAGACTATTTTGATTTTCAATTACCGGAAGAATTACGACCTGCAAAACCAATCAATGGTGAATTGAAAAATGAAGACGGTGAAGTATACGCTACTTATACAGTTGATGCAAATGGTCATGTTCGTTTTACATTCACCGATGAAGTTGAGAAGCAAAGTGATATTAATGGAAACTTCTTTTTTGAGGCTGAATTCAATCAGGATCATATCGACGGTCCTGGTGATCTGACGATTCACTATCCAGTAGAAGATAATTTACCACCAGTAAATGTCGAAATTAAGCCTGATACTGAAAAATCAATTGATAAGCAGGGACATTTTGATCGGACACCAAACCCTAATAGTGTTGAATGGACTGTTAATATCAATCAATCCATGGATCATCTAACTGATCCGAAGGTCACCGAGAGCTGGCCTAATGGGATTAATTATAAATCTGTTGAAGTCTATGAGTTGGTGATGAATTTAGACGGAACAGTCAAAGAGGTTGGACGGAAATTAAGTCCTGATGAGTATACAGTTGACAAAAATGGGAATGTCACGGTTAAAGGCGACACCAATAAGGCCTATCGCTTAGTGTATCAAACAGACATTGACGAGTCAGCCAAACCGGATAAAGGTGGAAAAGTCAGTTTCAAAAACAAGGCGAAATTGACAGACAAAAATGACAACGATGGTGTTGATGCAGCTGCGACTGTGACCACCAATTATGGGAAACCAGTGGAAAAGAACATGACTGGTTACGATCCTAACAATCAACTTTTCAACTGGGAAATCAAATATAACTATGATGAGAAAATGATCGCACAAAATGCTGCGACAGTTACTGACACCATCAGTAGTAATATGGATTTAGTTGATGGTTCAGTAAAAATTTATCCGATTACTTTTGATTCAAAAGGACATGAAATCAAAGGTGAACCGTTAGTTGAAGGAAAAGATTATAAATTAGTGGCAAATCCTGACGGTCATGGGTTTAAAGTTGAGTTTTTACATGATATCAACCAAGCGATAAAAATTAACTATCAAACGAAAATGAATGGCATTGTCACTGATCCAACACAGGTCGACAACAGTGTCTCGACCGGAACTGGAAACACTGACGGAGATAAAGGAACTGCTCAGCAACAAAATGTCATCAAAAACCTAACAGATGTGAATTATTCTACCAAAATCGCTAGTTGGAAGATCAATATCAATAAGAACCATTATTATATGAAGAATCTAATACTAACGGACACGTATTCACCAACTCCAGGATTATCCATGGTTGTTGATGAGGATGGGAATCCAGTATTACAAATTCGTGATGTGACGAAGAAAAGGACTCTGACCCCAGGGGTAGATTATGATATTGAAATAGTAAAAAATGGTTCTGGTGATGAAACTGGCTTTAAAGTGACCTTTAAAGAGGACTATAATCCGACGGAATCAGAGCTAGAGCTGACGTATCAAACGCATTTTGATGTTAGCATATTAGATCCGGCGAATCCTGATCTCGACCACTTTAAAAATAATATGTCCGCGGATTGGAAAGATAAATATGATAACGATCATCACTCCGACGATAGTCATAATTTTAAGCCAAATGATCCGTTCCAATTAAATGCTCAAAAAAGCGGGCAATACAACGCTCAGACAAAGGAAATCACTTGGAGCGTTGCTGTTAATCTGAGCGGCAATTCGTTGACGAACGCAACCTTGATCGACAAAATCAAAGACAATCAAGATTACGTGGCTGATTCAGTAAGCATTTATGAAGCTGAAGTTAAAAAGGATGGAACAGTCTTCAAGAAACAACCGGAAACAGTGGTCAATAATGATATGCAAAAGCTAGACCAGCCAAGTAAGCAGAACAATCAAACCTTGACGATTGATTTCCCAGAAGGAGTGAAAACAACCTATATAATTGAATTTAAAACTTCTGTTGCAGGAAAAATTGTTGAAGGCTCAAATCAATATGACAACATTGCCCAATATGAGAATAATGGGGTCGATCGGGACGTATCTGGTGAAGTCGGTATTAAGTATGGCGGAAAATATGTCCAAAAAGCAGGAGAGCAAGATAGTAAAAATCCTGATTACGTCAATTGGAAAGCGATCATCAATCCTTCGCAATCGACTCTGGATAACGTGGTAATCAAAGATGTACCAACTGAAAACCAAGTTATTGACCAAGATTCTATCAAGCTTTATGAAACGACTGTTGCTAAAGATGGAACGATTACGCCAAATTATGACAAACCATTAATAGAAAATATAGATTACACCGTCACTCTAACTACTGATAATCTGACTGGTAAGCAAGAATTGACGATCAAAATGCTGCATAAGATCGATACCGCTTATGAACTGGAATATCGCAGCTATATCACTTCTAGTGCGAGTGGGAATAAGGATACGGTATCCAATCAGATTAGTGTGAGTGGAGATAATGAGCAAAAGGTATCTGGTGGTGACGGCTCCGATGTTGTCGTTGAAATTGATCATAGCGGCGGTTCGGCTACAGGGAAAAAAGGCAAGATCACACTCCAAAAAACGGAGGAAGATGGAAAAACGAAGCTGACTGGCGCGAAATTTCAGCTTTGGAATACCTCTAAAACACAAATGCTACGGGAAGGTGAAGTTGATAATAATGGACAAATCACCTTTGGCAGCTTACCGTATGGCGAGTATTTATTAGTCGAAACGCAGGCGCCGGAAGGATTCACTATTTCAGATGATTTAGTGAAAGGACGGCGAATCACTATTGATGAGAAAACGTCTGCTGAAGCGGCTTCACCATTAACAATTCAGAATGAACGTAGCAAAGTAATTCTGCAAAAAACAGATGCAGCTGGTAATCCAATCAAGTTTGGAGATGGTGTGACAAAAGGGGCACGCTTCAAATTGGAAAAATTGAACCAATTAGCACCAGCTCAGTCATTATGGGATGAAATCGCATTAAGTCCTGATCGGACAAATAGTGACGGAATCCTCGAAATTAATAGTCTAGCACTTGGTTTTTATCGAATTACTGAAATTGAAGCTCCGGACGGGTACTTGATTAATACATCACCGATGTATTTCTTGGTTTATCAGAATAGCAATCATCAAGTACCAATCCATAACTTGGATTACCACAACCATAAAGGCAGCGCTCAGCTGATCAAAAAAGATAGTGATGGAAATCCTTTAGCTGGTGCGGAGTTTGATGTTGTAGATAAGCAGGGAAAGAAAGTCAATCAGCAGCCGCTTGTGTCTCAAGCAGACGGCAAGGTTACTGTGAAAGATTTGGCGCCTGGTGACTATAAATTTGTTGAGACCAAGGCACCAGATGGGTATGTACTCAATAGTAAAGAGATTCCGTTTACCATTGATGAAACGGCCAATAATCAACCGAAAACAGTGACGACGCAACCAGATGGCTCCCCATTAGAATTAGCTAATTATCAAGGCTCAGTTGAAGTTATAAAAAAAGACAAAGCAGGCAAAACCTTAGCCGGTGCTGAATTTGATCTTTACAACGATAAAAATCAAAAAATGAATTCGAAACCAATTACATCGAATGAAGATGGAAAAATCCATATTGATCATTTGCCGCCAAGTACCTATAGTTTGGTGGAAACCAAAGCACCAACAGGCTATTTAATCAACACGAAGAAGATCACCTTTACAATAGCTAGTTCGCACAATGGAAAACTACCTGTCATTGAGCTATCAGATTTCATCAATTACAAAGGGGCTTTCCAAATCGTCAAACGGAATACTGATGGTGAAGGGTTAGCCGGTGCTGAATTTACGCTTTACGACAGTAATAAACAGCCATTGAATAAAAAAGAGGTCAGTGATAAAGACGGAAAAATCATTTTTGAAGATTTGGCTCCAGGCACATACTATTATCAGGAAACTAAGGCACCAACAGTAGCTGAGGGTGCAGATTATGTTATTAACCCAGCTTTGATTAAAGTAGAAATTCCAGATCGGGCAGAGGGCGACCCTAAGGTCTATCCATTAGGGGATTTCCAAAACTTCCGAGGCAAGGCGCAAGTTACGAAAGCAGGTGAGGGTGCTTCCATCGCTGGTGCTGAATTTGAGCTTTATCGTATCGTTAATGGAGAAGAACATCTTGTGAAAAAGATTGTTGCTCCTGAAAATGGGCGCCTTGATATCTCTGGACTAGGTGCGGGAAATTATAAGCTCGTGGAAACCAAGGCGGCTCCTGGTTATGTCATCAATGATCAACCAATCTATTTCGTCGTTCAAGAAAACGATGACGAGAATCCGAATATTGATAATTTAGATTTTAATAACTATCAAGTTGAGATCACGGGCCATAAAATCGCTAAAGATCAAAAACCATTAGCTGGGGCTGAATATCAAGTCTTTGAAGCTGACGAGAATGGTCAGCCGACCGGTGATCCTATCTCTGTAACCAATCGAAGTGGTGAGAGGACCGACACGATCAAAACAGATGAAAATGGAGAAATTTACTTCAAAGGTATTGATCTAAAGGATGAGAAACATAAAAAGTTTGTTTTGATTGAGACTCAAGCTCCTGCCGGCTACATTCTTGATACGACCCCACATCCATTCGAGATCACGGAACAGACAGGAAAACCAGACCCAATCGAATTGGGCAACCTTATTAATTACCAAGGCTCTGTGACACTCTTAAAGAAAAACGATACAGGAAATTCCTTGAAAGGCGCTGAGTTCGAGATTCGCGATCAATCAGGGAAGGTTCAAACAGTTCTTGATGCAGATGGCAAAGAAACGAAGACCTTGACTTCTGATAAAGCAGGTAAGGTTTACGCGACCGGATTAGCTCCTGGAAAATATTTGCTGGTTGAAACCCAAGCTCCAGAAGGATACCTGTTGAATCCAACCGAAGTTCCATTTGAAGTAGATGAAAAAGCAGCAGGCGAACCAGAAACAATTACTTTAGCCGATTTCATCAACTATCAAGGCTCTGTTCGGATGAAGAAGGTTTCGGAACAGGGGACGACCTTAGCTAACGCAGTCTTTGAATTGCGACAAAACGGCAAAGTGCTGGATGAGTATAAGGTGGATGAGACTGGTTTATTGTCAATCGATCATTTAGCCCCAGGAAAATATACCCTGACTGAAATCAAAGCGCCAGATGGTTACTTGATTAATACAGAGGAGATTGCTTTTGAGATAGCTGATGAACCAGCGGATAACCCCCAAGAGATCATCTTGCAGGATTTCGTGAACTATCAAGGCTCTATTACCTTCGTGAAGAAAAATGATGCAGGAGATCCTTTAAAGGGTGCTGAATTCGAGATTCGTGATCAAGCAGGTAAGGTTCAAACAGTTCTAGACGCAGAAGGCAAAGAAACGAAGACCTTGACTTCTGATAAAGCAGGTAAGATTTACGCGACCGGATTAGCTCCTGGAAAATATTCGCTGGTTGAAAC
>NZ_JCAFYN010000073.1:0-12473 GCF_059374735.1 Enterococcus sp. GPZ-007
ATTAGTAAAATCTGAACAGTTCGAGTCTGTGGCATCAATTCTGGCAAAAATTCTCTGAATTATTGTTTTATTTGCTTTTTCATCCTCGTATGATTTAACTTTTAACAATTGTGTAAGTCTTGGATATAAAAGTTGCCTAGTCCACTTTTTTTCTCTTTGGATCTTTTCAAAGTGCGCAAGCAACCATAATTCAAAACACTCGTTAGAAAAGCAAACCCCTATATTATTTGCTTTTGCTAATGCAAAAGCTTTTTCAATAGCTTCCCAAGAGTCATCATCCTTGTCAAAAACAACTAATATTTTATCTATTTTTTTCTTCTCAGTAGAGCTCATTTTATCTAATGACCTCAAAACATGATTTACTAACTCAATTGATTGACCTAGCTCACCTTTCGTTTTCACTTTAATATTAGGTAGTCTATATTTTTGTTTTAACAGATCAAAATAGATTTTTTCTGTCATTCCTTCACAATAAATTCTGATTTCTTTTCTTAATGGTCTGTTTTGAGACTTTCTACCCATTTTGTTCACTCTTCTTTTGACAGTTTAACGCACTCATCATACCTTCGTAATCTATACTAGGTAAAGCTCCAAACTGTCCCTTCATATATCTTGAAAAGAAAGAAATATCATCTCTAGATGAACCATTGAGTTCACTGAAATCAAAAATAGAATACAAATGACTAAGTCCCTTAAAATCTTTTTCAACTAACCAAATTTGATCTTTTCTAAGCTCTGAATCTAGAAGCTGTAATTCGTGTGATGACAAAATAAACTGATTATTATTATTTTTTGTATTAAAAATTTTTACCAATGCTTTTGCAAGTTGTAGATGCAAAGCATTATCAAACTCGTCTATTAAAATAACTTTTCCTTTGCCAAGATTATTGACTAAAGTTAACGCAATGGAAATTAATTTCTGATTTCCTCGAGACTCAGCACCAATACTAATTTTACTTTTTCCTATTACCTTATTTTGTTTATTATATTTTTTGTAGACAGTATACAATTTTTTTGTAACAAACTCATTTTCAACTACTTGTTCACTTTCTAGCTCCTCACCAATTAACTCCATTACCTTTTTCATTGCTGGCGTCAATTCTGTTACATCATCATTTATATCAATATCAATAATATTAGTATCTGAAAAGGCTAAAAAACTTAGCAAAGCAGATTTAGCTTCTTCATCATTCTCAACGTTCTCAAGATATTCATCAGGTATTTTGTTATTGAAAAAGATTAAATCTGAATCGAACCATTTATAAACATCTTCCGCAAACTTATTATTTTTATTTTGAAGATTAAATAAGAATAATGAGTTTTCTCTGGTTTCTTCTGCAATCTGTCTCAAATCTTTTGGTAAAATAGGATATTCTGTCCCATTTCTTTCAAAATAAGTAATAAACTTATTCCCTTCTTTATAAACAAGTTTTTCACTTAAAAATTTATCTTTATTATATGAAATAGAATAGTTATACATTCTACCTTTGTAAAATGATACTTCGAACGTAGTCCCCTTTACATTTGAATTAACTACTTTACAGGGTGAATAATATAATTGATCGCCAATTTTATTTGTTGGGACTAAAACCATATGAGTCATTCGAGCTAAAGCAGCAAACAAATTGGTTTTACCAGAAGCATTGGCCCCAAATAGAATGGCATTTTTTAACAGACGAGTTTTACCAGCAAAAAAAGTGTGTGTATCATTGTATTTTCTCAATCTTTCTCCAGTTTCCATGCTGAAATATTCTTCGTCACCATACGATAAGAAATTTTTTATCTTCATATCAATAAGCATATTTTTTCCTCCTAAAAACGAAAATCCGTTCTTTCAAGCTCAGTATAACATATTTCCATTCTTTTTTTCACGTTAAAAACGTTTTTTCGTTTTTTACATAAAGATCAGTAACTCTTAATAAGTTTTCTCTCTTGTTACGCCCCGCCGCATCATTCATCGCGTATATTATAAATATCAAAAAATCTGAGGCGGGTCGAACTATATAAAATGCAATTAATGGTTACCCATATTCTCACGATAAAAAAAAGGAATTGTACCTGACAATATCAAATACGATTCCTTCTATTTATTTTATAGTCCTACTTATGATAAGGCCCTGCATATCATAAGTAAATGATATCTGTCCTAACCCTTGGTATTAAAGGATTTTCTATCTATTATTCTAGAAAAACGGAAATTGGCTACTTGTGATATGGTTCCGGGTATCACAACCAATTTCTATTTTGCCTCTTATGATACGGTATACCGAAGTATCACGTACAATTTTTATTCATTTCGATAGTGATTGATACTTATTATCCGTTCTGCTCCTTTCGCTTGATCATCCATAGCGTATGTTTTCACACTTGCTATACTGTAATGCATAATCAGACTTCGTAGAAGAAAGGGGCATCTAATATGAAAATGGAGACGTTACACATAACTCGAAATAAAATGGAGATTTTTTCTTCTTCAAAAAAATCGCTATGCATTTAAACATCATTGAATGCATAGCGACAATTATTACTAAAACTATTTTTCTAAAGAAAGTATTCTATCTTCATCCTCTGAAGTAATTCCTTTAGCATTAACTATATTATTAGGAAAACTTATTTTTACAGAACTTGGTAAAATGGGGGTTTTTAATACATGAAAATTTGTTAATTCAATACATCCAATTTGATTTTCCTTAAGTCCACTATCGTATACCGTATTCATTCTACTTAAAAGTTCTTCTTTTGTTCGGCATCCATTACCCATTTTATATTTATCCCAAGCTTCATCTATCGAATAGACATTATAACCAGAGAATAATCCATAGCCCCGAATTAATCTTTCTCCTGTAATATTTTTAGAGTTCTTAACTAAGAAAAATACCTTATCCCCAACTTTTAAATCGTTCACATTTCTTGTATCTTTTCTCCAAAAATTAACTACTTCAATTTTTTTTTGCTTTAAAAATTCAAACCATACATCATCGGTAACCACTATTCTCCCCATTAATTTTCACTCCAAAAATAAAATTTATAGTATTCATGCTTTTCTTACTAAAGAATTCAGTTCCTCAATATAATCAGATATTTTCGTATTTATATCTTGCTTCAGCATCGCCTCGTTATTCTTTAAAATATCCACAATAGCTGTTCTTATACTTTCTCCCAGAATTTCCTTTATAGGCTCTGATATCTCCTTATTACTCATATCCGTTTTTATAAATATTTTTGAATTCAAATCATCATAAACATTAATAGAAAAGAAATCTGTTAGTCTATTTTTCTCATCTTGGTCATATCTATTTAGAGATTTAACATCTTCTTTTTCCCTATTATATTCAAAATTAAGCTGTTCAGAATGATAACCTTGATTTTCCATATAGGGATTGGGGGTGTTTCTGGATATATTATTCCGCAACTCTACTAATTCCTTAAGATCATTATGATCCATATCTAGTGCCTTGCCAATTTTATACACAGTTTCTTCTGTTGGGAATCTTTTATCATTCTCTATTACAGAAATGGCACTTTGAGAAGTTCCTATCTTATTGGCTAATTCTGTCATAGTATAATCTCTTTTTTGTCTCTGTTCTTTTAGTATTGTTCCAATAGATTTCATTATTCATCACCTAGATATATTATATCTAGCATTGTTTCAAAAAGCAATATCAATAAAAAAACATTTGACAAGAGATATATATCGGGATATACTCTGCTTAAGGATCATCAAAAAGGAGATGTTGGAAAATGAAAGTAACGAAAATATATTCACACAATTATGCTGAGTTGATATTAAAGGAAAAAGGAATGTTTGATAAAATTATCTCGCTACTCGATATCCCGGAAATACTTATGCAAAAAAAAGCTGCTCCTGCCATTAAAAATGATGTCAGGGATAGATTAGGAATTGAAGGCTGGACATTAGAAGCCTCGGTCAATGTTGCCTATAACTTGAAAATAAATGCTTTGAAAAATAGCGTTGCTCTAATGCTTCAAACTGGTAATATTACCAGAGCCTTCTATGATCTATTAAAATTTCAGGTTATGAAAGATAATTCTAGAATAGATGTAGCAGTTCTCATTGTTCCAACTACTGGCGCAGCCAAATCTTTAGGTAGTAACATTGCAAATTTTGAACGTATAAAGAGTGAACTTGCTCTATTTAAAAATATAATATCTGTTCCTTGTTTAATTATTGGAATTGATGAATAGGAGGAAAAATGATGATTAATTCTGTAGTTTCACAGTTTGAAAGAATTAACATAATTGAAAAAGCGATTTCTCAATCACAGTCTACGGAACCTGTTGTATTCAGAGGAGAACAGAAAAAATTTAAGCGCATACGTGTATCACATGATTTACCACTCTACAGAACAAAAAATGGAAGGACAACAATAGCTCAAAATACTCTAATCAATGATAAAAACTTAAAAGATAACGCCTTCACATCTGGAGAAGAAATTCCATTAATTCAAAATTTTCAACATGGTATATTACTTCATTTAGCTAAAAATAATAAAGGAAATATCTACAAAGAATTGGCTTATGTTGAACAACAACGTGAATCACTTTTAATGACTTTCGATGGTATCATTGTGAATGGCAACAGGCGTCTTGCTGCGATGAGAGATTTATATGCTATTGATCCATCAAAGTATTCTTCATTTTCACATGTTGATGTAGTTGTATTACCTCAAGAAGCTACTGAAAAAGATATCGAGGTAATTGAAACTGAGCTGCAATTAACTCCCGATACTAAATTAGATTACGGTTGGGTTGAAAGAAGACTAAAAATTAGGTATCAGCTTAATAAAATTGGGTTTGATCGAGAGGAAATTAAGAGGATTTATCGCTTCAAGCGCGAAGAAGAAATTAATGTAGAACTCCAGCAACTTGAACTTGCAGAAGAATATCTTAGCACATATTTAAATGACGCTAATAATTATGAATTGGTCTCTGATAAGGAACAACTATTTTCCGATCTTCAAAAAGCACTCCCCACAAATAAACCAGGAGAAGCTGAAGTACGCCGAAAAATTGGATTCTTAATCGCAAAAGAATCCAGAAATCTTGGTGATAGAGCTTATAGTTTTAAAAGTTTATTTGGTGATAATTTTGCAGAAGTGGTTTCAATTTTCGCTGAAGAAAACAATATACCTATAACAGGAGATATTAGTACTGCAGCTGAAGAATATGACGACTTAGACGATCTTGAAAGTTGGTTTGATGATTCAACTGAATTAGTTACAGAAATTGAAGAACAGTCTAACCCCTATTCACACTTAATCGAAGCCTTTGACAATTCTGAAAACACAAATGAAACAGCTGAATCATTGATAGCAATTCTAGAGTCTGTCAAATTGCAAGAAAAAGAAGAGAAATTGGGTAGAAAGGGACTTCAGGAAGCGCAAAATGCATTACGTGCATTAAGTAACATTGATCTAAATCACTGCGACACTTCTACTTTTGAACAATTACAAGGACAGTTGAAAGCCATAATAGACACTTCAAATAAGTTGCTTAACAAACTTTCTGAAAGATGTGATTAATATGAAGTTATTTATTGATTATAATTCATCAAAGCCTTCTACAATAGAAGTGTTGGAAGATTTTGATCCTCTCATCTGGAATCGAGTCAAATCTATAATAATAGAAAATCAAGGCAGCTCTATTATTTGGGAACTAAAAATAGAAACTGAATGGGCAACACTGCTTAGCAGTATTTCTTCACTGAAGAGGTTAAGTAGGTTGTTTCCAATTCAAATTTCTTACTCTGAACCTGCAAAAAAATTGATCACTAAATACATTGCTGAAAGAAGATCAGTACAAGCAGCAAATGGAACCCAGAAGATCTCATTAACACAAGAAGAAATTTCCCATGAGTTAATAAAAAAAGGTTTTACTGAGCGTGTTCTTAAGAATTTTCAAAATAAAGATGTTTCTATTCTAAGTAATCTTGCTCATGGCGCCAACTTTTCAGTTCCTGGAGCAGGAAAAACTACAGTTACATTGGCTAGTCACATTCTAACAAAGTCTGAAGATACTAAACTCTTAGTAGTCTCACCCAAAAATGCCTTTTCTGCTTGGGATAAAGTTATTACTGATTGTATGGATAAAGAACATTCCGATATGTATAAATTCACTAGATTAAACGGTGGCTATAAAAATATCCAAAAATTACTAAAAAACAATTCTAACTGTTACATAATAGGCTATGATCAATTAAGAAATTGTAAGTCGTTGATCTTTGAGTTCTTATCAACAAATAAGGTACACATGGTGTTAGATGAAAGTCATAAAATGAAAAGCGGATACAACTCTCAAACAGGAACTGCCTTACTTCAATTAGCTCATCTTCCAATTAGAAAGGATATTTTAAGCGGAACACCCATTCCAAGAGCTATTTCAGACTTAGAATCACAAATGGAATTTCTATGGCCTGGTCAAGGATTTTCTAAACGTTTAAAAAATACGAATATAAATTCTGTGTTATCAGGACTATACACTAGAACAACAAAAAAAGACTTACAATTAGCTCCTGCAAAAAAAATATATATTGATGTTGAAATGTCCGATGCGCAACTAGCTCTCTACTCAATTTCACGTAAAGAATTTTTGAAAAGAGCTGTAGGGATTAAAAGTAAGTCGAACATTGATATCTCAAAAACGAGAAAATCTGTAATGCAGATTTTACAGATATCCTCTAATCCCATATTACTTGTAAATAAAAAGACAAGAGATGATCCTTATAATTTCCCTTATGATGATCCAAATATTGAGGTCATTTTTAAAGCAATCCAAAAAGAAAAGGACTCACAAAAAATAAAAAAGGCTTGTTCGTTAGCTAGGGAAATTACCGAAAATGACAAAACAGCTAAAATAGTTATCTGGTCAGCTTTCACCTACAATGTTGAGCGAATTGCGCATCTTCTAAGTGATTTAGGTGCAGTATTTATTCATGGTGGTATAAATACAGGAGTTGAAGATGATATCAACACTCGTGAAGGTAGGATAAAAGAATTCCATGAAAATCCTGATTGCAAGGTATTAGTTGCAAATCCGGCTGCTTGTTCTGAGGGAATCAGCTTACATGAAGTATGTCATAATGCTATTTATGTCGATCGATCATATAACGCTTGTCATTATCTTCAGTCCATCGATAGAATTCATAGACTCGGACTACCAGATGACGTTGAAACCAATATTTATATATTAGAGTCTATCGCACCTCAAAATTTAGGAAGTATTGATCACTCTGTCCGAACTAGGACAACGGAAAAGATAAAGATAATGGATTCAGCATTAGATGATGACGATCTCAAGCAGCTTCTTTTGGATGAGGATGGAGACTTCACATCAGAACCTGATATTTTAATCGAAGATATCTTAGATATAATTTCAGTACTAACTCCTAAATAAAAAACAAGGTTTGACATCGTTCAAAATATTGATGTCAAACCTTGTTTTATTTTTGCCAAGTATCAGGCACTGTAGTTAATGGAGTATTTTGAGGTGGAGTATAAACAGGTTTATCTTCACGTTCTAACAAATTGCCATGATTAGCATCAACAGCTCTGTATTTTGCAATCTCATAATAAGAAGCCATGTAGTCAGATCCTACACCTCTACGATTTAATTCCATTGCCGCCACGGGCGCCGTCCCTACCCCCATAAAAGGATCCAATACTATATCACCTTCATTAGATAAAGCCTTAATTAATCGTTTAGCTAAGGCTAATGGAAATTGGCAGGGATGTTCTGTCTTCTCAACGTGATTTCCTTTTACATTAGGAATATCCCAAACATCTCCTGGATTTTTCCCCAATGGGTTTCCAGAAAATTGACCAGCTTTTGTCCCTTTATAACCCTTTTTACCGGGGTATTTCTGTGGAATTCTTACATCGTCTAAATTAAAAACATACTCATTATTATTGTCTGATTTAGTAAACCATAAAATAGTCTCATGTCTTCCAGAAAATCTATATGTAGAATTCAATCCGTGACCATAAGTCCATACAATTCTATTTCTTAATTTCAAGTTAAACTCTTTGAAAACTGGATATAAAACTAAATCTAACGGATGTACTTCAGCATTAATACCCGTACCAGAGACATAATTTCCTACTTGCCAACAGATACTTCCTGTAGGGGCTAGCTTTTGAACACACAATTGGATAATCTCTCGCTGCCAATCAATGTATTCTTCCAAAGTCATTCTATTTTCATACTCTTTCCCTACATTATAAGGAGGAGATGTGATAATCAATTGAATTGAATTATCTTCAAATTGATTCAATAAATCCATACAATCACCATTGTATAGCGTAATAGCATTTCGCTCTTCAAAAACCTGAGGTATATTCTCAAAAGTAAGCTCTTGAATTTCTTCAGGATTCATCATTAAAAATACCTCCATTAGTATATTAATTATTGTTGCATCATTTTAGATTATTCAGCCAATAGCAAACATACGTTCATGTTCGTTGACAGTAAACTTATTATAGATCTTTTTTTTGCCTTTGGCAAGAGCCTTGCAATGCCTTTTAAACCTTTTACCTCATTTTTATTCTCCTCCTATATACACATATTCAAATGTTACGCAGGTCCATAACGACTACCTTAGTTATTTCAAATACCTAAGGCATCGTTACAGCCTACATAACAACATACGCAATCTAAATCACTGAATAGAACGGTGTTTTTAACACAAAAGAAGTCGTATCTTTTTTATCAGATACGACTTTTTGATATAGCTCATTTAATTGAGTAACGATCTTTTGATCAAACTTCATATAGATTTTGATATCATCCTTATTTTTCTTATCAAATAAGATTTTATCAATGAACGTTCGGTAAATCTCTTTGATCACTTTTTTCTCACTCTGTTCCAGCAAATGATCTAGTGAAGAGACAATCTGTTGAACGTTCTCAACTTCAATTTTTTGATCTTTGTGAGAAAGGATGGTTAGAATCTCATTTTCTCTTTGTGTATGCAACATGATTTTTGAAGTAAGCTCATTGATACGACCGATTAGACTGGCATGTAATTCAGGACTATCCTCTAAAGCTTGTTGTAATCGATCAAGCTTAGGCTTTAAATCTAGCTTTTCTGTGGCAATGACTGCCAATTCCTGCTCTAAAGGAGCGATTTGCTCGTGCAACTCTCGATTCATTTCTTTAACCAATGAGTCAAGTATTTCTGGTACTTGAACAATTTCTTTTAGTCTTGCTGCAACAAAGTCTTCCGCTTTCTCTTTTCGAATAGAATTGGCATGACATCCTTTTTTTCCTTTACTTAGAAATTTTGAGCAAGAGTAGTAACGCAGTGTTTTCTTAGTACCATCTTTCAAAGTGTTTACGACTCCATTCGAACCCATCGGTGCCCCACATTCCGGACAACGCAACAATCCTGTTAGAACATTTTCACCAGTAAGATTCCAACTTGGTCGATCTTTTTCTAGTACTAAACGTTCTTGCACTGCCTGATAGGTAACTTGGTCAATGATTGGTTCGTGCTCACCTTTGACTAAAATCGGATTTGGATTCTTTCCTTTTCTTCGCTTGGTGTCCCAATTTAAATAACGTGCATACTCAATATAGCCAGCATAAATCTTGTTTTGAAGGATATCTCTAACTGCTGTTGGTGTAAACTTATTCTTTTTGAGTGTTTGATATCCCTGCCGATTCAGATAATTAGCAATCATTCGAAATTCATCTCCACCTAAGAATTTGGCATAAATCAATTGAACGATTTTAGCTTCTTCTGGCTCAATAATCAACTGCTTTCTACCGCCATCATCAAGACCACTAACATACCCTAATCGCCTTCCACCAGCATACCGTTTTTGATCTCGTACTAAGCTCATCATTGCCATAATTACATTTTCTGAAATCTGGTTACGCTCAAATTCCCCAAAACTGCCTAATAGCTGCAGCATTAATTTCCCAGAAGAAGTTGAAATATCAAAATTTTCACTGATCGAAAATAGCTCAATCCCCAGCTTAATGAATTCCTCTACTGTTTTCAAAATATCCAACATATTTCGACCCAAACGTGTTAACTTCCAGATAATAACAAGATCAAAATTCCCCGTTCTCGCATCAGCCATCATTCGTTGAAAAGCTAGACGACGTTTCGTAGATTTTCCACTTATTCCTTCATCAATGTATACATTTACTACCTCATAATCCATTCTTTCTGCATATTCACGAGCTCTCGCTTCTTGAGCTTCAATACTATGCCCTTCGATAGCCTGGTCCTGAGTGGAAACCCTGACATATAAGACTACCCTTTTTCTCTTTGGCAATTGACTGTTTTCCATTGTCAATTGCCGTTTAGATTGTTCTGTTACAAAAGATTTTTCTTCCATTTCCTCACCTTCCTACTTTTTGATACAGATATTTTCCGATAGGCCTTGGAGAAATACCCCATCGATTTTCTTATCTTTTTGAACTGTAACAACTTCTACATGGTCTAACAGAAGTTGCTGAATTGGATGCTTACGTAACTCTAAAAGCCGCTCTACTTGTGTCCGATAATTTCCTACAGGTATTACTTGTTGTGATTCCGACTCTTCAAGCCCACTTAGCAAATCTTTCATTTCATTCAAAGTAATCCTTCCATCTTCAAACTGTTCAACAATCTCTCGCCTAGATTGAGCATTTTTTTGATCCTTTTGTTTCTCTTTCTTTATCAACTGCTTCATCTGTGAATCAATTTCAGTAATGATTCCTTGATAAATTACATCTTCATTAACAAAACGCTTCAATATCTTTAATAGCATATTCTCCGTTTTAGTAGCAGAAACATAAATTCCCGGACACTCTCGCTTCGTACAATGATAATAATGCAATCGTTTTGTCTTACTATAATTCCATCGCTGTGTTGGGCTTAATCTTCGTCCACAGTATGGACAAATAATCTTTTTACGTAGGGGATATTCTCTATGATTAACTTTCGTGACATTCCGCGATTCTCGAATCGCTTGGGCTTTCTTAAACTTTGACTCACTGATTATAGGTTCAAAATTTCCTTTGTACTCACCAAAAGTCCCACCTTTTACGATGCCGTAGTAAATGGATTTATCTAAGATGTTCCATATGTTGTGAACTTTAAACGGATGGTCGTTAAAAAGATACCCCTCTTCAGTAAGCTTGTCTGCTAATCTTTTATAGCCATAATCACCACTTGCATATAATTCAAATAGTCGCTTCACTGCTTTTGCTTCTTGTTCGTTCTGGATAATTTTGCTTTCTATTAGCCGATAACCAAATGGAATAGCAGAAGAAATATAGTCTCCATTGCCTCTTTTGTACGCCAAACCATTACGAATGTTTTCAATGATCGTCTCACGTTGCATAGAAGCATTGATAAATAATAGCTGAACAAACATGGTTTTTAACGCTAGGCTTGATGATCCCTCTGGTAAAGGTTCTGAAATAGAAATGATTTCGACGTTATGCTTATGACAAAGTTCAACAAACTCTAACGCTTTTTGCGTTTCACGAAAAATCCGATCATATCTCCATACATAAAGCTTTCTTTTTATATAGGAAGATCGTATCTCTATAATCAATTTCTTTAAGGCTGGACGATCGTCATTTCCTCCAGATTTTCCCCGGTCACTAAAACGCTGTGGTATACATTCAGTATCTTCCAATGAACGACTTCGAATAATTTCCCACTGAGCATCATTTGACACTTTCTGTGTATCCCAGACAGAAGTTCGATCGTAACTATAAACCTGTTCCATAAAAATGCTCCTTACGATGAAAAAATAGAGGGCTAAACGCCCTCATTCTTGTTGCTTAATTCAGTGTCTTCCATATTTGGATCATGATGAAACAAGTATGGAAGTAATTGCTTAGCTAAGTCTCTTGTAAACGAATTGTTTGCTTCCATGATAAGCTCCTCCTTTTAAACTACGTACCAAGTTAGTTTTATTCGAACATTTTTATGACCAGGAGTAGTCGTATTGACTACCCCTGCTTTTTTTAGATTTGTCAAAGCGGCTGAGATACTGTTTTTCTTTAGTCCGAAACAACTTGCATAGACTTTTAAATGATTTGGATCAAATTGATTACCCGAGCCGACTATATTTTGTAAAAACAAGCTGAGTCGTTGCTCTCCTGTGAGTTTATGTTGCACAAAAAGCAAAGCTCCCCTCTGTCTTGCTAAGTATGTTAAGTATGGATACATATCTTATTCAACCTCCTTATTTCCTATCCAACTGATCTCTTTCATTTTAATTAAACCTTGTTGACTATTAGTCTTAACAGTCATGAGTATTCCTCCTCAATATTTATCCATCACTAATCTGTTATTCCGTGGTTTCAAAATTAGACTACGTATCAAAAATTGGTTTTAATAAATATCTTTACAGCTAGGAGTAACCAGCAAAATCACTCCTAGTTTTTTGTTTTATTCCCGCTTCATTTGAAATAGATTTTTTTCCATTTCTTCTACATTGAAAAGAATT
>NZ_JCAFYN010000074.1:0-11258 GCF_059374735.1 Enterococcus sp. GPZ-007
GATTTAGCGTATTAGGAAAAGGTAAAGAATCACTAATAAGTAGCAAAGACACGCCAGGAGTGTTATAATATTTAAAAGGCAAAAAAGATTTTGCCTTTTTTTAGCGCAAATAACAAAATGTACAGTACGTGCTTCACACCAAGTTTTTTCGGGTGCAAGCAAAAAGGTAATTTCATTTTAAAAAAACAAAATTATTTCTGAAAAATAATTTCCTTAAATTGAGAAAGGAGTGGCACAAATGACTGAAAGTTTGCATTTAGTTGTCATTACTGGAATGAGTGGGGCGGGAAAGACCGTTGCGATCCAAAGTTTTGAAGATATGGGCTATTTTTGTGTAGATAATATGCCTCCTGGATTGATTCCTAAATTTTGGGAGTTGATTCGTGAATCTGGAAAAGTTACAAAAATCGCATTAGTGGTTGATTTACGATCACGTTCATTTTTTGAAGATATTCAAAATATGTTAGTAGAAATTGAGAATACCGGCTTTATCGATACAAGCATTCTATTTTTAGATTGTTCTGATGAGGAATTGGTTTCTCGTTATAAAGAGACGCGTCGGGCTCATCCACTTGCGATGGATGGTATGATTACAGAAGGAATCCGTAAAGAGCGTGCGATTTTGGAAGATCTAAAGAGTCGCGCCACATTAATGATTGATACGACCGATTTAACTCCGCGGCAATTACGTGAAAAAATCAACCAATCATATAAGCAGCAGGATGATATTGGTTTTCATGTGGAAGTTGTTTCTTTTGGTTTCAAGTACGGGCTGCCAATTGATGCCGATATCGTTATGGATGTCCGCTTTTTACCAAATCCACACTATATTCCAGAATTACGTCCGCAAACGGGATTGGATAAACCTGTTTACGATTATGTCATGTCTTTTCCTGAGACAGAAAGCTTTTATACAAATTTTGTCCGACTGATCATGGATATTCTACCGGGATATATTAAAGAAGGAAAAAGTTCGTTGACAATCGCAATTGGTTGTACTGGTGGACAGCACCGTTCTGTTGCTCTGACTGAGCGAGTAGGAAAAGCAATTAAGGAAGCAGACTATAAAGTAAATATCACTCATCGAGACAAAGACAAGCGGAAAGAGACGGTGAATCGTTCATGAGAATGAAAACTTATCGTATCCGCAAACCTAAAATCGTGGTAATCGGTGGAGGTACTGGATTGCCCGTCATTTTGAAAAGCTTGCGCAATCAAAGTGCAGATATTACTGCTGTAGTTACCGTAGCTGATGATGGCGGGAGCAGCGGTGAATTACGTGATTCTATCGATATGGCACCTCCAGGCGATCTGCGAAATGTATTAGCCGCTTTATCAGATATGCCGAAGCTTTATCATGATATTTTCCAATACCGTTTTAATAAAGAGGATAAATTTTTAGCGAATCACACAATCGGCAACTTGTTAATCGCTGCTTTATCAGAAATGCGCAATAGTACTTACGAAGCGATTCAACTTCTATCCATGATGATGCACGTTGACGGTCATATTTACCCATCTTCGGAGACACCATTAGTATTGCATGCTGATTTTACAGATGGAACCAGTGCAGTAGGTGAGTCAAAAATAGCACTTGATCGAAAAACGATCGAAAAAGTTTACGTTACTGAGAAGAATGGTGAAAAAGCCGTTCATGCAGCGCGTAAGGTGGTTAATGCGATTCATGAGGCAGATATGGTTGTACTTGGACCGGGTTCTTTATTTACCAGTATCCTGCCCAATTTAGTAATCGAAGAATTAGGGGATGCTGTCCGTACCACAAATGCGGAAGTTGTTTATATTTGTAATATCATGACGCAAAAAGGTGAAACAGAGCACTTCAGTGACGCGGATCACATTCGTGTTTTACACAAACATCTCGAAAGTAAATTTATTGACACTGTTTTAGTTAATACTGAACATGTACCAGAAGGCTATATGGATCCCGAGATTTATGATGAATACTTGGTTCAGGTCACACATGATTTCAATGGTCTGCGGGAAGAAGGCTGTCGAGTCGTTTCGACTGATTTCCTGAAATTACGAGACGGTGGTGTCTTTCACGATGGCGATAAAGTTGTTGATGAATTGTTCCGGATTGTTTTCGGGGCGAAAATATAGAATGGAATGATTTTCAATCATTCTTTATTATGAAAAGGAGGGCTTGCCATGTCTTTTGCAGCAGAAGTAAAAAAAGAATTAACGGGTCTGGCAGTCCAAAAAAATCTCGCACAAGCGGAGTTAGCCGCATTAATACGAATGAACGGTTCTCTTAGCTTGAACAATCACCAATTTGTTCTAAATGTCCAAACGGAAAATGCTGCAATCGCTCGTCGAATTTTTACTTTGTTAAAAGAGCACTATGGCGTGCGCAGCGAATTGTTGGTAAGGCGAAAAATGAAGTTAAAGAAAAACAATGTTTACATTGTTCGTTTGAAGCAGGAAACACAAAAAATCTTGTTAGATCTTGATATCATGGATGGGGTTATGTTTCAATCGCATATCGCTGATGAGATAAAACAATCAGAAAAGAAAACTCGCGCATATTTGAGGGGCGCATTTTTAGCGTCAGGTTCAGTAAACAATCCTGAGACCAGTCGCTATCATTTGGAAATATCATCAATCTACGAGGAGCATAATCAGGATATCTGTGATTTATTAAATCAATTTGATTTAAATGCGCGAACATTAGAGCGGCGTAATGGCTACATCACTTACCTCAAAGGGGCAGAGAAAATCGCCGACTTTTTAACCCTGATTGGTGCGACGAATTCCATGTTGAAATTTGAAGATGTTCGGATTGTTAGAGATATGCGCAATTCAGTCAATCGTCTGGTCAACTGCGAGACGGCCAATATGAACAAAACGATTGATGCTGCTTCGAAACAGATTGAGAACATTCATTTTATTGAATCAACAGTTGGGTTGCAATCTTTGCCAGAGAAGTTGCAGGAAATTGCAGAATTAAGAATTCAAAATCCGGAGATCAGTTTAAAAGAGTTAGGTGAAATGATTCCTTCAGGTGCGATTTCTAAATCTGGTATTAATCACCGTATTCGCAAGATCAATGATTTCGCTGAAAATTTACGACAAAAAACCGTTTGATAATTCAAACGGTTTTTTGTTTACTCTGTAATATATGCTTTAAGGGTTGCTTCATCAATCGACTCATCAAAAATGTGTTCGCCTAAAACCATTGTGGGAACAAATTTGATATTGGCTTGTTCAGCTTCATTACGAATCTCTCTCTGCAGGCTTTGATTTGCTTGCTGAGTGAATTGCAACGTTTTTTCAGCGTACTCAGCAACTGCTTCTAATTCAAAATTTTGCCAGATTTCTTGTGTTTCAAAGGCTTGCTGTATTTGTATTAAAGCTATTTTGGGATCTGCACTTATATATTCGTGCATGATATTGCCTCGTTGCAAACTAATTTTATCTTTATCTAATAATTTGATGATTCGCTGCACCTTTTTTTCAGTAACGGCTTGATTCAATATGTTATAAGAGTCTTCAAACCACTGTTTGCAATAAGGACAGCGAAGATTGATAAATTCAATCAACCGTTTGGGTGCGACATCTGAACCAATTTTGATTCCATTAAAGTCGTTTACTAGATTCCCTTTAATAATAGAAATATCCATGTGAGAACACGTCCTTTCTCTTATTAGTGTACAAAAGATTGATAAGAAAAAAAACTCTTTTCCTACAAATAAGTTAAAAAGACTATAACTCGTATTTGAAATTAAGGTTAGTTAGTTTATAATAAATCCGTTGTTATAAAAATTACAAACAAATTTTCTATCAATGAACAGTATTTTTCATTTTCGATTTAAAAATAAATGGAACAAACTTTTTATCGGAGACATGAAAAAATGAGTTGTTTTTTCTATAATAATGAAGCAACGAATAACTAACTGTACGTGAAAGAGAATTCAATTATTTTTAGTTTGCCGAGAATAGAGTGACAAAAAATGGTAGGCAATCTGTGAAAATATTTCATTTGAATAACTTATAACGTTAGAATCAATTCATTTTTTCATGAAGAATGATTTCGATAGTATGAATAAGGAGGAGAATCATGCGTAAGAAAAAAACGATGGATGGAAATACAGCTGCGGCATATATTTCGTACGCATTCACTGAGTTAGCTGCAATTTATCCAATCACTCCTAGCTCAACAATGGCTGAACTTGTGGATCAATGGGCTTCACAAGGAAAGAAAAATATATTTGGTCAAACAGTATCAATTACAGAAATGCAGTCAGAGGCTGGAGCCGCTGGAGTTGTTCATGGGGCGTTGAAAACAGGTGTCTTAACTACTACGTACACGGCCTCCCAAGGGCTATTATTGATGATTCCAAACATGTATAAGATTGCGGGAGAACTATTGCCTGGAGTCTTCCACGTAGCTAGTCGCGCAGTCACGACGAACGCTTTGAATATCTTTGGTGATCATGGTGACGTGATGGCGGCTCGACAAACGGGTTTTGCGATGCTGCAAGAAAGCAGTGTTCAAGAAGTGATGGATCTATCAGCAGTTGCCCATCTGGCAGCGATTGAAGGCAGCCTGCCTTTCATGAACTTCTTTGACGGCTTTAGAACGAGTCACGAGATTCAAAAGGTCGAAGTGCTTGATTATGAAGAATTAGCTCCATTGATTGATCAAGAGAAATTGAAAGTATTTCGCAAACGGAGTATGAATCCTAATCATCCGACGATTAGCGGTACCAATCAAAATCCGGATGTGCACTTCCAACAACGTGAAACTGTCAATCGCTATTACGATGAGCTACCAGCGATTGTACAAAAATACATGTTTGAAATCAATAAACTTCGCGGAACGAATTATGATTTAGTCACTTATTATGGTGCAGAGGATGCCGAAGAAGTTATAGTGGCAATGGGCTCTGTCGCACAAACTATCGAGCAAACTGTGGATTACTTGAATGGAAACGGGCGAAAAGTCGGTTTTCTAAACATTCATCTTTATCGTCCATTTCCGACCGAAAACTTTTTGGAAAAGCTGCCTGATACAGTTAAATCAATTGCAGTATTAGATCGGTCAAAAGAACCTGGAGCAGACGGTGAACCGCTCTTACAAGATGTTCAAGGTGTGATGTACGAAGCGGATGTTCGTCCTAAAATTATCGGAGGACGTTTCGGTTTGGGATCAAAAGATGTAACACCGGATCAGATTATTGCTGTTTACAATGAATTGCTGAAAGATAAAAGGGAAGCTAAGAAGCGTTTCACGATTGGAATCGTTGATGATGTGACCAATTTGTCTTTAGAAACAAAAGAAATCCTTGATCTGACGAATCCGAAAACATTCCAAGCGAAATTCTGGGGCTTTGGTTCGGATGGGACAGTTGGCGCGAACAAATCAGCAATCAAGATTATTGGCGATCATACCGATAAATATGCGCAAGGCTACTTTAGCTATGACTCGAAAAAATCGGGCGGATTGACCGTCTCGCATTTGCGTTTTGGTGATACGCCGATCCGTTCGACTTATCTTGTTGAGAGTGCCAATTTTATTGCGTGTCACACACCAGCATATATCCATACCTATGACTTATTAAAAGGCTTGAAACCAGGCGGCATTTTCTTGATGAATACCATGTGGAATGATACGCAGATAGATAAATTACTGCCAGCGAAGATGAAACGTTACATTGCTGAGAATAATATCAAATTTTACACAATTAATGCAGCGAAGTTAGCTATGGAAGTCGGTCTTGGTTCGCGAATCAATACTGTCATGCAAACGGCCTTCTTCAGTTTGACAGGTATTATTCCTTTTGAAGAAGTTTTAGATATCTTAAAATCCGAAGCAGATAAAAGTTACCGTCGAAAATCACTGGAAATCGTGGAGAAAAATATTGCTGCAATTGATCAAACAGTCGAATTATTGCATCGGGTTCAAGTACCAGATGCTTGGCGAACCATTGAGATTCCTGTAAAAAGCAATAAAGCTCCTGTTTCTCAATTCGTTGAACAAATTGTTGAGACAATGAATTCACAGCGAGGGAACGATTTAACTGTAAACGATCTGATTGTTAACGGCATGACAGATGGAACCATTCCAACTGGTACAACAAAGTTCGAAAAACGTGGCATTGCATTGGAAGTTCCACACTGGATCAGTGATCGTTGTACTATGTGTAATGAATGTTCATTTGTTTGCCCTCATGCAGCAATTCGACCATTCTTAGCTGATGAGGAAGAAATGAAAGAAGCGCCAGAAGGCTATATTGTAAGAGAGATGCGAGGCGCTGACGGTTTGAAGTACCGTATTCAAGTGTCTGTTGAAGATTGTACTGGTTGTGGCTTATGCGTTGAGGCTTGTCCAGCTAAAGGCAAGGCTTTGACCATGAAACCTTACGAAGAAGAAAAAGAACAAGCCATCAACTGGGCTTTTTCAATGACTTTAAAGCAAAAAGCTAACCCAGCAAAAACTAATTCGGTTTTAGGGTCGCAATTTAATCAACCATTGCTTGAATTCTCTGGGGCATGTGCGGGATGTGGAGAGACTCCGTACGTTAAATTGATGACACAAATGTTTGGGGATCGTATGATGATCGCCAATGCAACTGGTTGTTCTTCAATTTGGGGAGCTGCGGCACCGGTCAGTCCTTATACAACAAATGAAAAGGGGCAGGGACCAGCCTGGTCAAACTCATTATTCGAAGATAATGCGGAATATGGTTATGGCATGTTTCTAGCAAATCAGACGCGACGCAAAGAATTGGCTGACAAAATCATTGATGTTTTGGACACTGTTTCTGATGATTTGCGGGAACTGATGGAAGACTGGATGGATCACATGTTTGAATCAGAAGGAACCCAGCAACGAGCTGCCAAATTGACAGCAGCACTTGAAACGGCAAATCTATCCGATCCAAAACTTGCGGATATTTATGACAATCGCGACCTATTTGTTAAAACCAGTCAATGGATGTTTGGTGGCGATGGCTGGGCCTACGACATTGGATTCGGAGGGATAGATCATATTTTAGCTAGCGGTGCGGATGTAAATATCTTGGTCATGGATAATGAAGTGTATTCTAATACTGGTGGACAAACTTCTAAAGCAACACCTGCTTCCGCTATTGCGAAATTCTCTGCAGGTGGTAAATATCAGTCTAAGAAGGACTTAGGCATGATGGCGATGACTTACGGGAATGTTTATGTAGCCCAAATTGCTTCAGGTGCGAATCAGATGCAAACGATTAAAGCATTAGAAGAAGCGGAAAAGTTTCCTGGACCATCTCTTGTAATCGCCTATACGCCATGTATCAATCATGGGCTACGCGGCGGTATGAGCAAAACCTTACAAGAAGCAAAAGATGCGGTTAACTCTGGTTACTGGTCATTGTATCGTTACAATCCTTTGCAACGGGAAAAAGGAAAGAACCCAATGTCATTAGATTACAAAAAGCCTAATTTTGACAACATGATCGACTTTATGAAACAACAAACACGGTTCTCGGCCTTAGAAAGAATTCAACCGGATGACGCGCAACGTTTGTATCATAAGACAGTCAACGATGCTCAAACCCGTTTTTACAACTATGCACGCATAGCCGGGCAAGAAGATAAAATTCGGGCGAAACTAGAAGGTACGAAAGCTGAAGTAGTAGAGACTGCAGTCAGCGGGAAAGTAAAACGCGAACGGAAGGTTGATCCAGAAGCCGAAGCAAGGCGCGCGGCTCGCAGAGCAGCGCGAGCTGAAAAACGTAAAAAAGAGTAATTTTCGAGAGTCTTAGCTTGCTAAGACTCTCTCTTAAATTTTATGCTAGACCTGTACCACTGTGGTATAATTGTAAAGAATTTTGGATAGAAAGAGAGGTTATCTATGCCTAATCGTCTAATTGAATTATTCAAACCAGAATATTGGCTTAGCTTTTTTTCTGAGAACCTTTCAACTTGGGATATCATCGTCAACCTTTTAGATATATTTGTCGTCTGGTTTTTGATTTATCGTTTGTTTGAACTCGTTCGCGGAACAAAAGCGGTTCAATTGCTTAAGGGTGTCGCGATATTCATTGGTATACGTATAGCTGCCGAATTTATTGGGCTGCATACATTATCCTGGTTGATGAATCAGATTATTACTTATGGCGTGATTGCAGCAATCATTATTTTTCAGCCGGAAGTTCGTCGTGGTTTGGAGCATTTGGGACGCAGCGCCTTTTTTAAAACATCAAAAAAAGAAGAACTTGACGATGAGCGGATGATTTTAGCTTTTGATAAAGCAATACAATACATGTCTAAGCGGAAAATCGGTGCTTTAGTCACGATTCAGCGTTCAACCGGACTTGATGAATATATCGAGACAGGAATTGATTTAGATGCAGATATCACGGGTGAACTGCTGATCAACATTTTTATTCCTAATACTCCCTTGCATGATGGTGCTGTCATTGTAAAAGATGGAAAACTTGCAGTGGCGTCAGCCTACTTGCCGCTTTCTGATAGTATGATGATTCCAAAAGAATTCGGAACGCGACATCGGGCAGCAGTTGGCATCAGTGAAGTCAGCGATGCTTTGACATTCATCGTTTCTGAGGAAACGGGAGGTGTTAGTATTACATTAAACAACGACTTTCTGCATGATTTGTCACAAGAAGAATATTTAGCGGTAATGCGACGAGAACTATTGCCGGATGAGAAATATGCAGGCAGAAAGAGCCTCTTGCAAACCTTTTTGGAGGGTTTGACTAAAGGAGGGCAAAAATGAGAATCAAGTTTAAAAGAAACGATGTACCATATATACTGATTTCGTTACTGTTTAGTTTGCTCTTGTTCTTCAATGTAAATAGTCAAAGCTTTAGTAGATTGATTTCTTCTGAAACGAATTATGAAGAGTCCGTTCAAAATGTACCGATCAATGTCGTTTACGATTCTGATGAGTACTTTGTTCATGGTTTTTCATCGAATGTTTCAGTTAAATTGAGCGGTGCGAATCGAATCCAACTAAATAAGGAGATTGATCCTGATACACGTGATTTTAGTGTAGTGGCTGATTTAACTAATATTGGAGCGGGTACACATGAGGTTCGGTTGAAAACTAAAAGCCTATCCAGTTCACTTACTGCTACGATTGAACCAGAAAGAATTTCAGTTACTATCGAGAAAAAAGTTAAAAAGAAGTTTGACGTATCGCCAATTTTAAGTAGCACGACCAGTAATAATGGTTTAAAAGTCGGTCAATTGTCAACTCAACCAGAAAAGGTTGAAATCACTACTGGTGAGAATACGATGAAAGAAATTGATCGTGTTGTGGCATCTGTAGATAGTACTAAACTAACTGCGGATCAAGAAAGTATCCAAGCTCCCGTTCAGGCTTTGAACTCCGGCGGTGAAGCTTTGGCGATTCAATCAGATCCACAAAATGTCACCGTCAACTTTGAGATTCAAACACCAAGTAAGGAAGTATCACTTTATCCGATCCAAGAAGGGGTCTTACCTTCGGATGTTGAAAGTGTTAAAATTGATTTGAATCGCACAAAGGCAACAATTACCGGCGCGCAGTCAGTAATTGATCAAATAGACAGCATTGGTATTCCAGTAGATGTGAGTCAGATCCAAGGAACCGTTAAGAAATTTATCGACGTACCGGTTTCCGGAGAGTATCAAGTTAATCCGAAGACGGTGAGTGCACAAGTGACACCAGTATTTAAAAAATCACAAGAATCAGAAACTAGTAGTACAAATCATTCTAGTTCGTCGACCACAGAAGCCTCAGAGAATACAAGTGATGTTTCAAAATCTTCTGAAACCAGTGCTACAGAAATGTCAAGCAGTCAAGAAGAGTCGACAAATCAATCAACAAACTAGATGAAGAAGGGAAATATAATTTAATGGGTAAATATTTTGGAACAGATGGAGTACGCGGAATCGCGAATAAGGAGTTAACACCTGAACTTGCATTTAAACTAGGCCGTTGCGGCGGTTATGTATTAAGTCAACATCATGAGAGTGAAGGACGTCCACGTGTTTTAGTCGGTCGTGATACCCGTATTTCTGGTGAATTATTAGAAACAGCCTTAATCTCTGGGTTATTATCTGTTGGGATCGAAGTATTCCAACTTGGAGTTATCTCAACTCCAGGGGTTGCTTATCTAACTAGATTACAAAAGGCTTCAGCAGGGGTAATGATCTCTGCATCGCATAATCCTGCAGAAGATAACGGTATCAAATTCTTTGGTGGTGATGGCTTCAAACTGGTCGACGAACAAGAAGCTGAGATTGAAGCTCTGATAGACGCAGAAGAAGATACATTACCTCGTCCATCGGCTGAAGGACTAGGAACCTTAGATGAATTCCACGAAGGTCTGTTGAAATATTCTCAATTTTTAGTACAAACCATCTCAGGCGATCTATCTGGTTTAACGGTTTGTGTTGATGCAGCGAATGGAGCGACATCAACTAGTGTTAATCGCTTGTTTGCAGATTTAGAGACTGACTTCTATACGATGGGAACTTCACCTAATGGCTTGAATATCAATGCAGGTGTTGGTTCGACCCATCCAGAAGCTTTAGCAAAAATGGTTGTTGAAAAAGGTGCAGACGCTGGTTTGGCCTTCGACGGTGATGGAGATCGAGTGATTGCAGTAGACGAATTAGGAAACATCGTTGACGGCGACCGTATCATGTTTATCTGTGCAAAATATCTTGCTGAACGCAAACGTTTGAAAAAGGATACAGTCGTAACAACAGTCATGAGTAACTTAGGCTTCCATAAAGCGATTGAAGAAATTGGTTTAGAAGATGTGATTACACAAGTCGGGGACCGTTATGTAGTTGAGGAAATGCGGAAAAATGATTATAATCTTGGCGGTGAACAGTCAGGTCATGTATTATTCTTAGATTACAATACTACTGGTGATGGTATGCTGACAGGCGTTCAATTATTGAACATCATGAAACAAACGGGTAAGAAACTTTCTGAACTTGCTGGAGAAGTAACAATTTATCCCCAAAAATTAGTGAACATTCGCGTCAGTGATAAATACGGTGCAATGGATGTCCCTGCTATCAAAAAGGCTATTGAAGAAGCTGAAACTGAAATGAATGGCGACGGACGTATCCTAGTTCGTCCTTCAGGAACAGAACCATTATTACGTGTTATGGCAGAAGCGCCAACCCATGAAAAAGTTGATTACTATGTCGATAAAATCGCGGCAGTTGTTCGTGCAGAAATCGGTTTAGATTAATAAAACAGCAAAAGGTCCATTCTTAAATGATTGGGC